>CAZNDY010000084.1:0-1503 GCA_964572055.1 uncultured Gammaproteobacteria bacterium | reverse complement strand
TCCTTGGCTAATTTTATATAGCTAGGAGGCAGAGAATTAATATTTTTTTCAACAAAAAACTCTAAAAGAGACCTTAAGGCTATTAAATAATAATTTTGAGTACTTTTCTTAAGAGGCCTATTACTTACTTTATTTATATGCCTAGATAAAAACAAACGATACTTCCAAACATGATCTTCATTTAAGTCTTGAGGTTTTAGGTCCTGTAAATTAGAATTTTTTAAATAATTAAAAAACTTATTTAAAAATCTGGAATAATTTTCTTGAGTCTTAAGAGAAAGACCTTTTTCAATTTCACTATAATCAAGAAAATCTTTTAAATATTTTATTATTGGCTTATTTTCCATAGGGAGCTTAAAAAACACAAAGAAAAGTCTATTTCTATATTGTCCTTAACTTCGCATAATGTATATTAATTAACCTTATATACTCATTATAGCAATAAACACTAATAAATACAATAACACCGAAAATACTAATAAAATTAATAAATTTAATAAACTTATTTAATAAATAGTTAAACCCATTAAATTTATCTCCGGAGTAAATAAAAGTCCTATTTTTAAAAAAATTAAAAAAACACCTATCACCACTAAACAAAAAACAAAAATAGCTAGACCAAAAACAAATTTAAATGTTCCTTCTCCCATATATTTTTAAAAAATTATAAAATTAACGATAATATATCTTATCACCATATCTAATGTCAACATATTCAACTCCTTTCAACTTATCTCTGTATTCATTTTTTAACAATAAAAACCTCTTAATTTGACTCTCCTGGTCATCTTTTAAGCTAAAAAATACCATAATATCATTATAAAGTTTGACTTTTAGAGTGTCTTTAGCTTCATCTATTATAAATTTTTTAACCCTAAAATCACTTTCTATGCCAAAGTCGTTAAATATTTTATTGGCAAAGTCTAAATATTCCTTACTAATCTTAGCTTTTTTATTATCTAAATCAATTTTTGAATTACTGTGAATATTTTCTATAACTGGATAATAATTATCCTTTAAAGCTTCATTTTTAAGTTTTAAACAGTCATCTAAAGCTTTTTCTTTTAGAGCTAACAACTCCTCTTCAGTACTTGAAGCTAAAGTGATCTGAGAACTTTCGATCGAGTCAAAACAAATCCTTTTATTTTTAACTATATTAGCTAAATCATCTAAATAATAAAAATAATCACCCTCTTCTAGTATATACCTAACCTCTCTCTCTAATATTGTTATTTTTAAACCAGAAATAAGGCTTTTTTTGATATCTACCTCTAAAAAATTATAATCAGACAATTGCTTTAAAAGCTCTTTTTCGTTAAAAAATAATATGTTTTCTTGAGAAAAAAAAGAATTTCTAGAGTCAATTTGAGCCTGAACTATGTTTTCAATCTCATTTTCATTAACCTTGTTTAGGTCGCTTATTTTTACATTCTTTATTTTAAAAAAATAAGTAAAAAAAAAAAAATAAACAAATAAAGCTATTAAAAAAAAGCCAAAAATTAA
>CAZNDY010000083.1:0-1625 GCA_964572055.1 uncultured Gammaproteobacteria bacterium | reverse complement strand
AAAGCAGAAGAAATTTCTTCTTCCATTTTTTTATACTGTCTAAAAGCAGAGTTAAAACTATTTCTAGATATTAAATAATATTCAACTTTTAGTTTTTTACCATTAGCTAAGAAATTCAAAGCTTCCATCGCTTTTAAATTAGGTTCAACCAAGCCAATACTCATTTTCTGTTCATCCACCAAAAAACAAATTGCCAAATAATTTTTAGACAACTCCTCGCTTATTGTTTCTAAAAAATTTTCAGGGATTTTTTCATCAACCAAATTTCTGTAAGGCAGATTATAAACCTCGGCCTTAAGTTTAACCAAATCCTCATTATTTAAATATTTTTGTCTAATTAAAAAATCTTCCAAATTAAAATTTTTATCTTTATTGGACAAATTTTCCAATTCCAAAAATTCATCATCTGGAAGTATCTTTTTTATTTTCAGTAAACTTAAGAACTTCTTATTATTAAACATAATATATCTTAAAAAACTTATTTTTTAATAGGACTAAAAGGATTTTCATTGCCAACTTCAAAGACTGGAATTTCTATTTCTGGCTCAGTGGGAATAAGTGGATCTTCAACAAGAGGATTTTCTCCCTCAAAAATAGAGTCGCCATCTGTTAATTCTCCTGGCAAATTAAAACCGGTTAAATCTACTTGAAATTCTTTTAAATTTATAAACTTAGGATTAGAAAGTCGGCTTAAATCAAAAAAACTATCGCTAGCTTCCTTCTCTATTTCTTTCATTATAAGTTCGGGTTTTTCAACATCAACACTAAACTTAAAATAACTAGCTATTTTTTTATTATAAATCAAAAAAACAACATTTAAAACTGCCAACAAAGAAACAATTATAATAAAAACTATTTTGTATAATTTACTCATAGAAAAAAATATTTTTAAAAATAATAAATTAATTTTTAAAATAATAAGTTAAAGCGTCAAACTTAACTGTTTTACTTACTGGATCAAAATCTAGATATATAACATCTGTTATTTTTAAATTATTTTCAATAATATCCAATAAGTACTTTAAATCAACATAACTAACTCCAGAAACCTCTGCCTTTATCAACCAAGAACCAATATTAGATGGCAAAGAATAAGCTATTTGAGTTAATCTTGAGTCAATCTCCAGATTACTACCAGGAGCAACCATAGTCCTCCTTGAACCAGGCTGAGAAGTGGACAGGGCGTCTAGTGGATCAGAAACCTTTAATGACTTAATGTTAAAATTATTTTTCATTAAGAAATAAGCAAATTCCATAAAAATATCATCTTTGGGGATGTTTCCTGGGACCATTTTATTTATTTTATCAATATCATCCTGACTAATACCTTCAAAAACCTCAATATTTCTTTTGTAGGAAACTAATTCTCTATATTCATCAATAAACATTTTCTTCTTTGTTTCTAAAACTTCATTAGAAGTCATAACAACTTTCTCATATTTTGGAAGCAAAATATAATTAAAGGAAAACCAAAATACAAAAAACAACATCAAAAAAGAAAAATATTGAAAATTATTATTAAGAAAAGAATTTATTTTATTTTTTATCCTTCTATTAGAAGAAGCTTTTTTTTCCAATTGCTCTTCTTGTTCTTTTTTAAAATTTTTATTATTTTCCATATTAAA
>CAZNDY010000082.1:0-1832 GCA_964572055.1 uncultured Gammaproteobacteria bacterium | reverse complement strand
TTGGTCCAACACCATTAAATCTTCTGGCCATAATTCCGGCAGAGATTTTTTTCCACGACTTCATTGCTTGAGTGTGGTACCAATAGTTATCGTCTCCTTGTCCTTTTTCAGCTACTAAAAGGAAATGCATTCCAGGTTTAAAGGCTATAAAAGCGCTTGTTGCCATTCGGAATTTATTTCCACCAGTTTCGATACCAGCTGAAATAGAAAAGCATGAATTGGGGGTAGGCGAGAACGTTGGTCCAAAATTTGCCTCAGCCCAACCAGCCTCGCTTATTAAAGAAAAAAAAGTCAGACCAAATTTTTCGTTAAAATTTTTACTGGCAGAAAAATTGATTACTGAAGTAATTTTTTCTTCATTAATTTGACCGAAAAATTCCATCTTTTGTCCTGAGACAGAAAAAAGAGTTGAAACTAAAAGTAGGGAAGAAAGTAATAGATTTTTTTTTGGTTTTTTTAAGTTCAACAATTAGATTATTTAGTAAAATCTTTTTGTTAAATGATCTTGCTAAATAATCTAATTTTAAACTATTTTTCAAAGTACAAGCACTAACCTCAAATTATATCATATTTAAACTATTTTGTCAATATCGACAAAAAGCTTAATTATTATTATACTTTTATTATAAAATTAAGCTTAATTGAATGGAAAATATTGAAAAACATAAACAAAACTGGGAAAAATTAGGTGAACTTGATCCTTTATGGGCGGTTTTATCTGATAATAACAAAAGATTCAATAATTGGAATTTAGAAGAATTTTTAGCCACCGGTTTGTCTGAAGTGGAAAATGTTTTTACTGTTATGCAAGAATTAAAACTCGGACAGGAGAGGGGGAGAATGCTTGATTTTGGCTGTGGTGTGGGACGTTTGGCTCGTCATTGGTTAAAATATTTTGATAAATATGTTGGATCAGATATATCATCTAAAATGTTAGAAAGAGCTCGAAAAATAAATCAAGATTTATCGGTAGAATTTTATGAAAATCAGGCCGATTTAAAAATATTTGAAGATAATAAATTTAATTTTATTTATTCCGGAATAGTTTTGCAGCATATGCCCAACAGAGAAACTATTAAGAAGTATATTTTAGAGTTTAAAAGAGTTTTAAAAAAAGATGGTGTTTTGGTTTTCCAATTACCAGCAGAGATTCCTTGGCGTTTTCGTTTACAGCCAATTAGAAAAGCTTATTCGATTTTAAAATTTTTGGGATTGAGCGATGATTTTCTTTATAACCACCTTGGGTTTTATCCAATTAAAATGAATTTTATTTCTGAAAATGATATGAAGAATTTTTTAGAGAAAGTTGGTTTTAAAGTTGTTAATGTTAAACAAGATTCTTATTGTGGGCCACTGGTAAAAAGTTGTACTTATTATTGTCAAAATTAATTTATTATTTAAATTGAAATAAAAGATGGCTAATTATAAAAAACAAAAAGCCTTCACCCTCGTCGAACTCTTGGTAGTAATCGCTATTATTGGCATACTAGCCACTCTGGCTGTTATAGCCTTACAACAAGCTCGCTCTCGTGCTCGTGATTCTAAACGTGTAGCTGACGTTAAACAAACCCAAACCGCCCTAGAGCTATTCTTTAATGAACAAGGCCGTTATCCTACTGTAGAAGAATGGAATAGTGGTACTCTCATTACTTCTAGTGGAGAAATGTTAATGATTAATATTCCTACTGCTCCTTATCCAGCTGATGGTGTCTGTGATCCTAATCAAAATACTTTTTATTATCAAGTTGATGATGATTATTCTACTTATTCTATTTCTTTCTGTTTAGGAAATGACATTTCCAATTTAGAAGAAGGATTAAAATGTGCTACTC
>CAZNDY010000081.1:0-1869 GCA_964572055.1 uncultured Gammaproteobacteria bacterium | reverse complement strand
ATGGTATCGCCAAAATACAAAAGATAGAAATGAGCATTGGATAATAACCCCAAAATCCAATAACATCTATAATTCTAAAATCAGCCATTATGTATCTAAGCCAATGGCTTGAGGGGTTGAAAAATAAATATAAAAATATAACTGTGGATGTCAATATTCCCAAAGATCCAGCACCTAAAAATATTCCTCCAAATATTTTTTTAAAAGCTAGAACTATCTTTGAATTTGGATATTTTTTAAATTGCTCTGATGTGCCCCTGATAACTAATCCAATTAGACCACCCGCCAAACTTAAAACAATAAAAGGGAAAAATATACCCAACAAAGCTTCAAAACTGAAAGATGGCTTGGGCAAATATCCATGATTTGAATATGTTAATAAATAGTTAATTACTACAACTGCCACATTATTAACCAAAGTACCGATTAGTAGAATTGGTAAAAACTCATAACTTCTGTTTTTATCTTGAACCAAAATCAACAAAATACCTGTCAAAAAAGGTAATAAAAGCATAATGAAAATAACTGGTAGATAACCAAAGAGGATATTATCTAAACCACCAGGTAATATGTTCAGTATTATAGTAGCAACTACCGTAAAAGCAAAAATGTAAAAAAGTTTTTTCATACAATAAAATTTAATCCCAAGTATCTAAGCCACTTCCAGATAAAGGAATTGTATCGCCTAGATATTTTGGTTTTGAATTAAAAGTAATATTTAACCATGCTTTAACCTTAGCTAAGACCTCTCTCCTGTTTCTAGCATCCTCACCATAGTATCTTTGCAAATCAGCACTAACTCCGCAAGCATCTATTTCTAATTTATTAGCTATATATAAAGCTCTTGGCAGATGGAAATCTTGTGTTACAACAATCAGTGAATCGGCTTGAAATATTTCTTTAGCTCTATAAAGACTATCGTAGGTATCAAATCCTGCGTGATCTAAAAAAATATCTTCTGGTTTTATATTATTTTCCAACAAATATTCTTTAGCAGTATTTACCTCATCATACTCCACTTGCCCATGATCCCCACTAACTAAAATTTTATCCACCTTACCTGTGTTATATAACTCAATGGCTGTTTTGACTCTATCTCTAAAAATATCACTCAAATTACCATTGTTCCAAACTTTAGCACCGAGAACTAAGGCAGCTTGCTTGTGGGTATTATCTAAATCACATAAATTATTGCCAATTCGATTAATATTGATGTTGATTGCATAAATAGAACCTATCAAAACTATTATACAAATAATAAATATGGTTAATATTTTTTTCATAAACTTTACCAATAAATTACATTTTCACTATCTGACCAGAATACATTTTCATATCTATCTTTAGACAATCTATTATTCTGCTTAACAATTTCACCTTTTTCTAAATCAAAAATAAACAAAGTCCAATATTCATTTTTTGTATCATAATCAACAGATTCAATCTGTGCCTCAATAGCCAACCTGCTACTGTCAGGAGAAAAAACTATATGGTTAAAATCAAGTAATTTGGTTTCTTTAAAACGTGTAATAAAAAACCCATCATTAATATCATATAAATTTAATAAACGCAAACTTAAATTTTGGTTGTTACAACTATGATTAATTTCCATAACAGGTGGATTTTTAACACATTCACTTTCTAAAAAGACCACCTTCTCACCGTCAGACGATTTAGCAACTAACTTACCTTTAGATGGTAGTTCCACTGTTTTTCTTGTCCTGAAATCTAAATAATAATTAGTAAACGGTCAATTATATAATTTTGAATCTTGCGGATAATACCAAGATGACCCAAATAAGGTATCCCTAGATAAAGGTGTAAGTATTTGATCTATATAGTATGTGTAAAAACCAAAAGAATCTATAT
>CAZNDY010000080.1:0-1896 GCA_964572055.1 uncultured Gammaproteobacteria bacterium | reverse complement strand
GCTGAAAAAAAATATTCGAAAGAAGTATTTGTTTCTAAGATAGAAGAAGTACTAATATAAAAAAATTGTTTAATCGCTTATCTTTTGCTACAATAAGCTTATGAAAATAGCTATAATCAACAATTTATACAAACCCTATCAAAAAGGTGGGGCTGAAAAAGTAGCCGAAGAAACTATAAAGCAGTTACAAGGACTGGGCCATCAAGTTTTTTTAGTTACCACCAAGCCAAAAAACAAAAAAGAAGAAAACACATCTCCCAAAACTTATTATATAAACTCCAAATATTACAACCTAAAAGACTATAGTTATACCTACCGCCTTCTCTGGCAAATAGATAATGTTTTTAATATCAAAAAATCTTTAAAATTAAAAAAAATTTTAAAAAAAGAAAAACCAGACTTAGTTATTAGCAACAATTTAATGGGCTTGTCTTTTTTGAGTTTTTTTATAATCAGACAATTAAAAATAAAACACGTTCATATACTGCACGACATTCAACTAATTCATCCATCAGGATTAATTTTTTATCACCAAGAAAATATAGCCAACACTCTGGCAGCTAAAATTTTTCAATTATTAAACAAAAAAATAAGTGCTTCGCCCGATTTAATTGTCTCGCCATCCAAATGGTTATTAGAAAAACATTTGAGAAGAGATTTCTTTAAAAAAAGTAAAAAACTAGTTTTAGATAATCCCTTAGCTTTTAAAAAAAGTGAAATAAAAAAAGAAGTCATAGAAAACAAAAAAGATTATAACTTTATTTTTGTTGGTCAAATTGAAGAACATAAAGGAATTATTTTTTTAATTAAAACCTTTAATAAAATCAAAGATAGACAAAATATAAAATTGACTATCGTAGGTGATGGAACTTTGATGAATCAAGCCCAAAAACTAGCCAAAGACAATAAAAACATATCCTTTTTAGGTAAAAAAAGCGGAAATGAAGTTAGAGGCGAACTTCTAAAACACGATTGTTTAATAGTCCCCTCTCTTTGTTACGAAAACTCACCAACAGTTATTTATGAAGCTTCGGCCTTTAATTTGCCAGTTATAGCTTCTGATTTGGGAGGAATAAGTGAATTAATCAAAAAATACAAAGGAATATTATTTGAAGCTAAAAACTCTCATGACTTAATAAATAAAATAGATTATTTTTGTAATAATTTTTCTAAATACATTGGTGCCGAGCTACCACAAATTGGTGAGGAAAAATACGCCGAAAGAATATTGGGGGAAATTAAAAAAGCGACATAAAAGTCGCTTTTTTTCTTTGTTCGTAAAAATATTTACGAAAAAGATATTCTTTTTAAACAGGTTGGATAAACTTTCTTCTTATCATCATTGTTTATTAGATCGTCTGAAAGTCTAAATCCATTTCGACACCTGAAAAGTTCGGGAACAAAATCTTCCTTTCTGTACCTTGATCCTAAAATTGATATCCTCTCTCCGCCACCATTATACAAACTAGAAAACAAAATAAGAAAAGATAAAGCTTCATTAACATTCATTGGGGTAATGTCAAGGCATTCAAAAACTTTTTCAGCTTTTTCTGGCGAAATTCCTGCAATAGAATCTTCGTCCAAGCCATTTCCCGCACCAAATAAAAAATAAAAATCTTTATCCAAACCAATTTTATTATAAATCTTTTCCATGTTAATAGAATCAAAAAGATTCAGTTCACTTCCCTCTCTTTGATTAATACTAAGCAAAGGAGATTTAAACACTTCTTTTAAAACTTCAAGAGAAAACACTGGAAAAAAAGGAACTGAATCTAAATAAACTGGATAACAATAGTTACAAGCCTTTTTAACAACCCTCTTTCTTTGACTCTCTAAATGAAACAAAATTTTTTCTGGAAAACCGTTTTTTCTTAATTGATCAACTTCCCAATCAAA
>CAZNDY010000079.1:0-1920 GCA_964572055.1 uncultured Gammaproteobacteria bacterium | reverse complement strand
AGATTTTTTTAATATCTTTTTCACTTCTAAAAATATTAACAATTACAATAAATAAAAATATTGGCTCCAAAAAGTAAGCCTTAAAAATACCTAGAGCCGAAGAATTTAAATCAGCAATGAAAATGGCAACAAAGGACAAGGCTAAGATTAAAATTATTTCCCATGAAAAAGGGTCTGGTATTTTTTGTGCCCACTTTTTTGTTGTATTTTTGAATATTTCTTTTCTCTTATTAAAGAGAAAAAAAGTAAAGACAATTAAAATCATTACTTCTAATAGTGTGGTGGGAACTGAAAAGATGTTAAATCTAATGAGATAGCTGGGTAAAGAAAATATCAAAACAAGCACGGCCATTTTGAGGTTTAAACGGCTTAAAAATAAGAATAATAAAAAATATAAAACGATTAAAAAATTCATATTTCTAAAATTATAACATTTTGTTTTTGAGTTGACAATTTTTTTTAAATATTATATAGTTTTTTGTTGTACTTTAAATATTGTTTAACTAAAAATTAAATAAAATGGGAATACAAATCTCCAGTAGTAATCTTTTTGATTTGTTTAAATTTATGGAAGAGGCTGAACTCTCCATCGAAAATCTTATTGATTTTTGTCAAAAAGAAGCAGCAAAAATCGCTGCCAGAAATGGCAAAAAATTTGTTTTAGAAATTGATTATAGTAAAAGTATTTCAGAAATGATTAACGCCGGAAAATATTCAAGCGTTGAAGATTTTGAAATGGAACAAATTGTTCTACCATCCGATCTGATTGGTAAAAAGATTGAAGTTGAGGCCATGCTATTTCATTTTGGCTTTGAAATTTCTACTCAGGACGTTATCCTGGAAATGAAAAAAAATAATTATCGACCTGCTAACATTTTTGAGTTATTGTCTTTTGGAGAAAAAGAGAATAGTTGGTCAGAGGAGTCTTTTGTTCTTGCTTTTGGGACTTCTTTTATCAATGATCTTCAAGAGAGTCGTTTCTTTTGCATTGATTTTTTAAATTTTGAGAAGGAAATTAGCTTTAATTCAGAAATTGAAGATACTAATTGGTCGACTAAATGCTTTTTTTTAGGGATTAAAGAAGGTTGAAAGACCTCAAAAAGAGCTTTTAAAATAATTTGCCCCCTAGACTATTCTAGGGGTTTTTTATTTTTAATTATATTAATTATATGTTAAAATATAAACAGAGATTGACTTTTATTGTTACCTTTTTGAGCTAGGCCCGTTGTATAAGGTAGAATAATTAATTATTTGTTTTTTATGAGCTCACAAGAAGAGTTAAGCTTAATAAGAGATTGCCAAAATGGTAATTTAGCTTCTTTTTCTAAGCTTTATGATTTTTATTTAGATAAAATATATCGTTTTGTTTATTATCGTGTTAGTCACAAAGAAACAGCTGAAGATTTGAGTAGTCAAACATTCTTAAAGGCGTTGAAAGCTATTGGCTCGGCTGATTTTTCTGAAAAAAATTTTTCTGCTTGGATATATAAGATAGCCTATAATCTAATAATTGATCATTATCGATCTGACAAAAAAGAAATGGAACTTGATAAAGTTCTTGATCTTTCCGCAAAAGAAAATTTATTGGAAGAAGTTGATAAAAATAAAAAGATTGAGCTTATTAAAAAAGCAATGACCTGTTTAAGCCCTAAACAAAGAGATGTCGTAATAATGAGAGTTTGGGATGAGCTTTCTTATAAAGAGATTTCTGGGATAAGTGGAGATAGTGAGGAAAATTGCAAGGTTATTTTTTCAAGAGCTGTTTCAAAGCTAAAGGAAAACTTGCCAATTGAATATTTTGTTTTATTATTCGCTTTAAATATATTAAAAAATTAACTACCTCTTTGTCATTTTTATGATTTATTGAGGTCAAAGAATATGATTGATGATAAAAAAATAAAAAAAATTCTGAATGATTTG
>CAZNDY010000078.1:0-2078 GCA_964572055.1 uncultured Gammaproteobacteria bacterium | reverse complement strand
GGATAAAACAAAAATCTAAACAAACCTAAGGATAAAAATATTAACAAAATAAAAATTCCATATTTTTCCAAAACAAAAAATTTCATTTTGGCTCTTTCTGGCAAAAAATTAGAAATTATCTTAGAACCATCTAAAGGAGGTATTGGAATTAAGTTAAAAAAGGCTAAGAGTAAATTCAAAAAACAAAAAATAATTGACATCACAAAAATCACCGCCAAAAAATTACCAGAAATACTATTTAGAATAAAATTATTCTCACCTGAAAAATAAGAAACAGCCAAAGAACTTTTTAAGCCCTGAGCCAAAGGAATAAAACGAGCCACCAAGCCAAAAAAAATAGCCATGACAATATTTGACCCTGGGCCAGCAAGCGCCACTTTTAAATCACCAAATTTCTTGTCTCTTATTAAATAAGGGTTATAAGGAACCGGTTTGGCCCAAGCTAATAAAAAATTAGACCCCGACAACACAAAAAATAAAGGTAATAAAATTGAACCAAAAAGATCTATATGAGGTATAGGGTTTAAAGTTAAACGCCCCAAACTTCTGGCAGTTGGATCACCTAATTTATCAGCCATCCAAGCATGAGCAACCTCATGAACTATGATAGAAAATATTAAAATAGCTATCGATAAAATAGTTATAGACATGTTTTTTTTCTTAATTATTTTTTATAATTATAACAAAGTAAGTGATTTAAGGCAATTAACCTGAGATTAAATATTTTTTAACAAAAATAAGTAATTTAAATTGCTCTTGATTATTTTTAAATTTATGCTACAATTAGCACATATTTGAAAAAGAATAATATAAATTTATAAATTTTAAGAAAATCATATGGGAAAGAAATGCGATATCTGTGGAAGAAGCTCAACTAAAGGCGCCAGCAGATCACACTCTAATATCAAAACTTTAAAAAGACAAGGAATTAATTTACAAAACAAAAATGTCATGGGAATTAAGGCAAAAATTTGTACAACCTGCCTTCGAACCATGAAGAAAAACGATAAAATTGAAGAAGAAAAAAAACAAAAAAATTTACTAAAACAAGCTGAAGCTAAAAACAAAAATAAAACTGAAAAGAAAGAAGTAAAAAAAGGGGTGAAAAAAGAAGTAAAAAAAACAGTTAAAAAATCAGCTAGTAAAAAATCTACAAAAAAATAATTACTGACGATAATAAAAAATAGGTTAAAAGCCTATTTTTTTGTTTTCACAATAAAATAAAACAACAACAAATAATAAAAATAAAAGAAGAAAGATAAGCTAATTTTTAACTCAATAAAAGCTCTGGGAAATAATAAAGATTTTTCAGCAATAAAATTAAAATATTTAAAAGAAGCTTCGGCCGGGACAAACAAGAGAGAAGATAAAAAAGGAAATAAAAATGACAAAAATAATCCCAAAATCAAAAAGATAATAATAAAAGGAACTAGCCATAAAACAAATAAGTTAGATAAAGGCGCTATTAAAGAAAGTTGCTCAAAACTTTTAATTAAAATAGGTGCTGTTATTAATTGAACCGACAAGGTGAGACTAAAAATATCCAAAATATTGGCAACAATTTTTTTGCATTTTAATATTTTAAATTTAAAAATAATTTTCAATAAAAATTCTTTAAACCTGGGATAGATATAAATAATACCTAAAACAGCCAAAAATGATAATTGAAAACCCAAATCAACTAATAACAAAAAGGGGTTAATTATTAACAGAATAAAAGCCGAAAAAAACAAAACGTTAACTACGCTTCCCTTTCTGTTTAAGTAAACAGAAAGAAGAGACAAAGAGCCCATTAAATAAGCCCTGAAAGCAGAGGGCGGCCAAGCAATCAAACTTAAATAAAATAATAAAAAAATATTAATAAAATAAAAAGATTTTCGACGAGAGCACCCCAAGGATAATAATAAATTTAAAAAATAACCTGAAAGCAAACTAATATGCAAACCAGAAATAGCCACCAAATGACTCAGACCCGATTTGGAAAAAACATCTTTTTGTTCATAACTTAAATCACTTTTATCTCCCAATTAAATAGCCAAGGCTATTTTATGGGGCGATAAAAGTGTTTTAAGTTATGA
>CAZNDY010000077.1:0-2083 GCA_964572055.1 uncultured Gammaproteobacteria bacterium | reverse complement strand
GAGAAAAAATGACCGAAAAACAAATCACAGAATTAATTAACGAATTTAAAAATGAAGTTCCAGAAGAATTTGTCAAAACAATTAATAGAAGATTAATTTCAGAAAATTTTCAATGGGAAAACGAAAACTTTAAAAATGAAAAACTTTTAGCCAGCTACTTTCCTAACAAAAAAAATCCCTCTATTAAATATATTTTAAAAGAAACAAACGACACTGATCTACAAACAATAAATAAAGTTTTTGTAGATAGTTCTGTTAAAAAAAATAAAGAAGTAATTAGAGATAGAAATGGATGTTTATTGGTTTTCTGTTCTATGCCAATAAGATATAAAAATAATGCAAATATCAAAAAACCAATTAAGAAATTTACTACGAAATAAACAAAAAGAAAGTTATTTACATTTTGACAAACAAAAAAAGAAGGGTTGAAAAGCCCTTCTTTTTGTTAATAAAAAATAGGTGAATTTAAAAAACAGCAATTTTGGTTGCTGTTTTTTTATTTATAATTTTTTAATTTTAACTTCTTTGTGAAGGATCTATAACAAAAAAGAATATCATATTGATACGCTTTTGTCAATGAGCGCCCTCGTGAAGAACATTAAAACTAAAGTGATGGATGTAAAATACCTTCCAAAAACTTAAGCCACCGTGCAACTAAATATATACTTATCATTCCTAAACCTCACTTATTACATCAAAACCTTTAAAACTTCCTGTTATCGCTAGGCCGATGACATTTTTAGCTATTTTATTTTGTTTAATCTGTGCTGCTGTTTCATTCAAAGTTGCCCCTGATCCAACAGCATCATCTATTAACAAAACATTATTATACTGAGAATAATCTTCAACGACAATAGTTTTTTTAGCATTATCTATACGATCATCAAGTTTATTTAATGTTTTTTGGGGAACCACAATATCAGTCTTAATTTTGCTTATTTTTAAAGTTTTAACTTGCAACTTTAAATAATTCTCTAATATTTTCATAAATTGAGTTTCTCTTTTTACTGTAGGAGGAATAAATCCAATTCCATCTATTTTGTATTTGATAATAATTTGAACAACTCGTGGCCTTATCACATCTATTAGCTCTTTCATTAATTTTTTATTTTGACTTTGCTTAGCATAAAGCAATAATTGACCTAATTTGGTCTTTCCAAAGCGCTCAATACTGTAAAAATCTAAATAAAATAAATGCTTTAAAGCTACTTCTTTAAAAGTAGACTTTATTTTTACTGTCCCATTTATTAATTCGTTTTTCTTAAATTTTTCATATTTTTTTAAAGTTTCTACATATTCTTGAGTGGTTTTTTCAATTGGCAATTTGTTTTTATCACACCAATAAATAAACCCCTCCACCCCACTCTTGCGCTCACCAGAGGAAGTGATAATTAAATAATTTTTTTCAATAGTCTTTTTTGTTTTCTTGTCTATATCAATTTCATTTTCTGCAACTTTTTCTTTTTTAATAAAATAAAAAACCTTAGGAGGGGTTCCAATTTTGTCTATTACTCCTTTGTGTATCAAATCTATCAAATGTCTATGTATCATTTGTCTAGACAAATCAAAATTATTAGACAGTTGATTTGCGCTAACCCGGCCATGTTTTTTTATATATTCTATAATTTTTATTTTTACATTATTCATATACTGTTATTATATATGGTTTACAGTTTACTGTCAACTGTAAACTTTGAATATTTTTTAAAAAACATCACTGCGTCATTAATATAGCCTTACAGTCCTATTACATAACTATTATAGCAAAAAAATAAGGGCAAAAGATTTTTGGAAGTTAGAACTTTTATTTGTTGTTTTAAGTATATAAAAAGACCTATTTATTGAGATTTAAACAGGTCTTTATTTCTGAGTGGCTAAGAGCAAAACTTGGAAAACTTTTTTAATGAAATATTTGGTGAATTAATATAAAAAAAGAAGATAACTAAAATTGTTACCTTCACTAACATTGTCGCCTATCTTTAAATTTGCCACCATTTTTTTTCAAAAATAATATTCTCAATTGATGTGGATGACTCTATAACTCCCTTATTATTAAAAACGCAATATTTCCATCCATCTTCAT
>CAZNDY010000076.1:0-2144 GCA_964572055.1 uncultured Gammaproteobacteria bacterium | reverse complement strand
CCTCTCCGCGAACGAAAAAAGACGCCAAAATGGCGTCTTTTTGAGTGAGTGGAGAGGCGGCAAGCCAACTGCTTGGCTTGCCGGGGATGAGAAAGCCGGAGCGATGTGCCGAAGTGAAACGTAGGCACCGCGAGGCGGGGTCGCGAGTTCTTAGTGAACGCAAATCGCGTAGCGATTAAGTGAACTTAGAAACTCGTGACCGAATCCCTCCCTCTCCGCCAAGAGTTTTTAGTATCGGACGACCCGAGTGCCTTCATTTTATTGAGGTTTCTGAGATGCTAAAATAGTTAAAAGTTCGAACCTTTAAGGAGTTCGAATTTTTTTGTTTTTTGACTAGTTTTATGATAAAATATTACTGATAATATTTAATGATTAATTTTTTAAAATAATTTTATAGATTATGAGCAAAGAAGATATTAAGAGAGAAATAGAAAATTATAAAAACTTAAAATGGTATGAAAGTTCAAGAGGTAAATCAGTAATTGCTTTAATTATAATTTTTTTAATAACCTCTTGGCATAGACTATTTTTATCTCTTTTAATTTTGCCAATTATTTATTTTGTTAAAAAAGGTAGTAAATCGTCAATGATTTTAGGTATTGTATATTCATGTTTTTTAACAATAGTGAATATAGCCGTTTATATTACAAACAATAGGGATGATCAAGGAGGCTTTTATTCAAGTATGATGCCTATTTATTTGTATTTAGGTTTGCTTATTTTTATTATATTTTTTTTAAAAAAGTCATATAAAGTTGAAAAAAGTAGAGATAAAGCAATTTTAAATATTAAGTAGTTAGTTGAAATAATTTTTTATTTTTAATGATAAATACTATGAGAAAAATCTTAACCGTTATTCTTTTTTGCTTCTTTTTACTGCCGATAATGGTAAACGCTGAAAACATTGATTACACAAATCGGCAATATCATTACTCATTCATGATTCCAAGCGGGTGGGTTGAAATTCCAAAATCTACAATCGATGAAGCAATGCAACAAGCAGCAGATATGACTGGCGGACAATTTATTGATTATATGGCAGGTTTTCAGATTGAAAATGTTGAAGATTTTCAATATCCATACATCCTTGTTCAACAACATAAAATAAATACTCCTTCATATAGTCAAATCACACAAACATTTAAAAGTGATAAATTTTCTGAAAGTGCAAACGAAAAGATTGATGAATATTCAGAGCTAATGACTAAAGCAAGTCTTCAAGACCCGTTTATAGATAAAGAAAGAAATATTATCTTTATGAACTTAGAGGTGGATGTTGCTAATGTTGGGAAAGTAAATGGTCTATTGGCTATGTTTTTGGGTAAAAGTGGAATAACTCAACTTAATTTTTATTCCGTTAAATCTGAGTATTCAAAAAATTTATCAATCTTCAACCAAGTTATCGATTCTTTTAGTTATGAGCGGGGATATGAATATAATGAAGAAGAAGCAAAAAAGAATGATTCTTCAAATATTTTTGAAAGCGTTGCAAGAAAAGGTATAATTGGGGCTATTATAGGTGGTCTTATTGCTTTGATTTTTGGATTATTTTCAAGGTCAAAGGACAAAAAGGAAAAAAAATAAAAAATCGTTTATATAGTGGAAAAAATATACTGTCACGTTAGTTTGCAATATCGTATATACTGGAATATTTATAAAAATTAATTAATTTTATCCTTCAATACTCACCACCCCCTTAGTAATTCTTATCTTGCTTCTAAAACAACTCATTAATTCTATTTTTCTTTTTTTGTTCTATATAAAATTTATCTCTAATTTATAATAAAGTGATAGAAATATAATGTTAATTATGCTATGCTTATATTATGAAAAATAAAATAAAATTATTTCAAAAACAAAAAGTTAGAGCTGTTTGGGATGAAAATTCAGAGGAATGGCTTTTTTCTGTTATTGATGTTGTTAAAATATTAACCAATCAATCCAATTATCAAGCAGCAAGAAAATATTGGAATAAGTTAGCAGAAAGGCTTAAAAATGAAGGTTCTCAAGTGGTGACAAAATGTCACCGGTTGAAATTATCAGCTCCCGATGGAAAAATGAGAGAAACAGATGTCGCTAGCACAAAAACTGTTTTACGCTTAATTCAATCTATTCCCTCTAAAAAAGCTGAGCCTTTTAAATTG
>CAZNDY010000075.1:0-2234 GCA_964572055.1 uncultured Gammaproteobacteria bacterium | reverse complement strand
CCATTATAGTTTTTCCAGTTCCAGGACCACCCAAAAGCAAAACCCCTTTGGGAATTTTTGCCCCTAAATCATGGAACTTTTTAGGAAATTTCAAAAATTCAACTACTTCCGACAACTCTTGTTTGGCTTCTTTAGCACCAGCAACATCTTTAAAACTAACTTTATTTTTTTGCTTATTATCAAACTCTCTAGCCTGAGATTGACCAAACATCATAGCCTTAGAATTAGCACCAGACACCCCCTTCATCATGAAATAGATAAAAACAGCTACTAATAAAAAAGGAATTAAAAAAGGCAAAACAGAAAGCAAAAAAACATTCAGTTGACTTTCCTCTTCCACTTTTATTTCAATTTTAGAAATTTTTTCTGATGGAACAGAAAAATTATTAAGAAGATCAGAAAATGACTCTCCCTCTTCTTTTTTAACAAGTTTTTTATCACCTGAATTTAAAACAACATTAAGATTATTTCCGTTTATAGACACCTCTTTAATTTGCTCGTCCTTAACTAAAGAAATAAAATTATTAACCCCAATAACTTCTGGTTTGCTCACTCCTTCAGAAAAAACACTAAACAAGCTAGCTATAACTAAAAAAATAAATAAAAATACTAAAATATTTTTTGCCAAAGATTTCATAAATCAATCAAAATAAATTTTAAAATAAAAACCAATATTCGGTCTTTGTTAATTATATATTATTTTTAAACTCTTGTCCAAACAAAAAAACGAGATTGGATCTCGTTTTTTTGTTTTTAAGCTATATTATTTTTTAGGCTCATCTTCTTCTTTTTCAGTCTTTTCAATTTTTTTTGTCTTTTTATCTTCCTTAATTTCTTCTTTTTTTTCCTGAACTACTTCCACCTCATCTTTTTTCTTTTTTGTTTTTTTTCCATCAACTAATTTAAGACCTAAACGATGATCGCTAGCTGAGATAGAAATTATTTCAAACTCTTTTTCTTCTCCGGCACTAAAAAGGTCAGTTATTTTATCTTTAGGATTAATACCTAATTGAGTTACGTGAGCTAAACCATGAATTTCTTCATCAAGCTTAACAAACAAACCAAAAGGATTAACTTTCAAAATTGAACCCTTAACAACTTGTCCAACTTTATATTTTTCAACTGCTTTTTTCCAAGGATCTTCTACTATTTTTTTGGCACTTAAGAAGATTTTGTTATTGTCTAAATTAACTATCTCGGCCTTAATATCATCTCCAACTTTATACATCTTATCCAAAGAATCAATTCTTTGCCAAGCTAATTCAGAAATATGAATTAAACCTTCCATGCCTTCGCCGAAACTGATAAATACACCAAAATTAGTAACTGCTGAAATTTTACCATCAACAACCATTCCTACTTTATATTTATCAATAATATGTTTTTGTTTTTTATTCCAAACATCTTTTTCGCTGAAAATTATTTTATCTGAATCTTCGCCTAAATTAATAACATTTACTTCGATTTCATTACCAACAAAAGATTTTAATTTTTCCAATATTTTTTGCTTATCTCCACCACTTACACGAGGATAATTTTCTGGTGATAATTGTGATACTGGTAAAAATCCAGTAATTTGATTATGTTTCACCAATAAACCACCCTTGTTAGCGTCTAAAACCTTAACCTTAATAACTTCTCTTTCCTTAAAGGCCTCTTCTAACTTAGCCCAAGCCTTTTCTTGTCCAGCCTGTCTAAATGATAACTCTAATTCACCGTTTTCATTTTCTTCATCAATCACAGTAGCCTCGATTTCATTTCCTGGCTTTAAATTGTCAAAGTCATCAGCATCAAAATACAATTCTGGACCACGAACAATCCCAACGAAGAAACCGCCGATATCCATTCTAACTTCTGATTTAGAAGCTGAAATTATTTTTCCGATAACAGTATCCCCAACTTTAGGAATTTTAATGTCATCTTTCTCCAACAAACTAGCTAAGATGCTATTTTTGTCGTCCATATAAATTTATCTTTATATATTTTAAAAATTTTAAAATAAAAAAAGATCCATTTAGCCCCAAGCTTAATTAGCTTGAAAGCTCCCCAGGCGCCAAACTGAGGATTTTTATAAAAAGCGCTAAATTTAATTGTTAGTTTAATATTATAATAAATATTTAAAAAAAACAATACTTTATTCTTAAAACCAAAAAGCTCAAATAAATTGAGCTTTAAGCATTATTTTAAAAAATTGAAATAAATTTTATTTAGAAAAACAGACCAATCTAATAGCT
>CAZNDY010000074.1:0-2267 GCA_964572055.1 uncultured Gammaproteobacteria bacterium | reverse complement strand
CTTTTTTTTGTTTTTCAATTTTTAATATCTTCTTTTCTAAAGAGTTTATTTCTCTTTTTTTAGCCTTATTTTCTAAATAATTATTTTTTTTATCAACAACAAAATTTTTTATTTTTTCTTCTTTAACTTTACTAGATAAATATTTTTCCAATCTATTAACATAATCATCATAATCTTCATGAAGACGCTTAGCTTTTCCTTCATTAATTTCTATAATACCAGTTGACACTAACCTAGAAAAAGCCCTATCATGACTAGCAAACAAAACTAAACCATTCCAATTTTTCAAAGCTTGAGCTAACGCCTCACTAGTATCAAAATCTAAATGACAAGTTGGTTCGTCCAAAATCAAAACATTTGGCTTTGATAAAAGTAGTCCAGCTAAAAGCAAGCGAGATCTTTCACCACCAGACAAAACTGAAATTGGTTTTTTTAATTCTTCATCTCTAAATAAAAAATCACCAGCCATTTTCAAAATACCTTCGTTACTAATATCAGATGAAGCTAACCTACGTAAAAATTCTCCAGCTTGTTCAAGGCCATTCATGGAATCAATTTCCTCTTGTCCATGATAAGCAATAAAAGCGTCTTTAGCAAAAGAAAAAGAACCACTAATGACCTGTAAACGACCAACCAAGGTTTTTATCAAGGTTGTTTTGCCCTGACCATTTAATCCCAGGATAGCTAATTTTTCGCCAAAACGAGAAATAAAATCTATTTTTGAGACAATAGCCTTGCCATCATAACCAATAGCAAGATTATCAGATCTTAAAGAAAAACTCTTCTTCCCTTTAATAGGACTTATCTTTATTCTGCTTATACCACTTCTTTCTTCAATGTTAACTCTTTTCTTTTCAATTTTGGCTATTTTTTTAATCACTGCTTGAGCTTGCTTAGCCTTTGAGTCTTTATAACGAAATCTATCAACAAATTCCTGCCAATGTTCCTGCTGTTTTTCCAAAGTTTTGTTAGCTTTAATAGCAGTGGCTAATTTCTGTTTTTTAAAAATAAGATAATTTTCTATATCACCCGGATAGTAATAACAAGAATTTTTAGAAATTTCTATTGTTTCTTTGCAAACATTTTTTAGAAATTGTCGATCATGAGAAATAATCAAAAAACTTCCTTTATAAGAATTTAAATAATTTTCCAATAAAATAAGAGTATTCAAATCAAGATAATTGCTAGGCTCATCAAGCAAAAGAAGATTAGGTTCTTTTAATAATATTCCACAAAGACGCAAACGAATACGCCAACCACCAGATAAATCACTCGCCAAGCCAGAAAGTTTTTGTTCATCTATCTCAAACTTACTGGCCATTTTTTTAGCCTGCCAATCTTGGCAAGCAGATTTTCTAATAAGATACTCCAAACCAGTTTCGGTTTTAGAACAATCATCTGACTGTTTTAAATAAGCAATATTAGCACTTTCATTTATAGTTAATTCACCTTCGTCAGCTTTTTCTTCTCCAATAATAATACGAAATAAAGTTGACTTGCCAGCACCATTTATACCAACCAAACCTATTTTTTGTTTTTCGGCTACAGAAAAAGACAAGCCAGAAAAAATTGTTTGGCCACTATATTCTTTTTTTAGATTTTTAACTTGTAATAATATAGACATAAACAAATAATGCAGAAACAATTAAATCATCTTTTTTTCTCTATGAGCTTATAAGCTACAAACGGAGAAATTAACAAGGACAATAAAACGAAAATCCAAGTCTCCCCCTGCCAAAAATAATAAGTTTGTAAAACTTGTTTAAAACTTAAATTTCTCATAAAAATATTCGTTAGGGTTTCAAAAACAATGGTTATTGTAAACCAAATTAAACCACAAAAAATTAATTTTTTCTTATTACACAATTTAAAATTGTTTTTAATAAAAAAATAAATAGCCACAAAAAACATCAATATCCCGGTCAAAGAACTTATTTGATGAGCCCACATGCCAATATAAGGGCTCAAAATTGGTTTATAAAACATTTCTCTAACGGAAGCATTAGTTATAGCCAAAAACAAAAGAATAAACCAAAAAACAATGGATTTGATATAAATTTTTTTCATAATATTTAATTCGCACTACAAAGAAAAACATCTATGTTTTGATCTTATTGTAATATATTTAAACATAAAAAGAAAATAAAAAAACCCACTCTTTATCAAGAGCGGGCCAATAATTTAAAACTTGTATTCTAGAAAATTTCCAGAATAAACATAAGACACGGTATTGTCACCAATTCTTTTAAGAGATAGCTGAAAAGGAC
>CAZNDY010000073.1:0-2294 GCA_964572055.1 uncultured Gammaproteobacteria bacterium | reverse complement strand
TGTCTTTCCCTTATGATTATTTTTCTTTTCCAGAAGTTGTAACACGTATTTTTTCTTTCAATTCTCCTCATGGAGCTTGTCCCTCTTGCTCTGGTTTAGGTAAAATTGGTTTTTATGCTAATGAAGTATGTCCTAAGTGTAATGGTCAAAGGTTGAGGGAAGAGGCCTTGTCGGTTAGAATTAATGATAAAAATATAGCTGAAGTGACTGCCTTATCACTAAGTGAAGCTTATTTATTTTTTGAAGTTGTTTTGGGTAATCTAAATAAACGTCAAATGGAAATAGTTTCAACCGTGATGCAGCAGATTATAGATAGATTAGAATTTTTAAATAAAGTTGGATTGTCTTATTTAACCTTAAATAGGGAAGCAGAAACTCTTTCTGGTGGAGAAGCTCAAAGAATAAGGCTTTCTTCTCAAATTGGTTCACAACTATCTAGAACTTTGTATGTTTTAGATGAGCCGACTATCGGTCTTCACGAAAGAGATACTTTTAAACTGATAGATACCTTAAAATCCCTTAGAGACAAGGGTAATACAGTAATTTTAGTGGAACATGATGAACAAACAATACTTAATTCTGATTATTTAGTAGATTTAGGTCCGGGAGCTGGTATAAATGGCGGTGAAATTGTTGAAATTGGGCATACCTCTGATTTAATTAAAAAAGATGATAATTTAAAAATAAGTGCAAAAAAAGTAGTCAAGAACGAAATTAATAACAGTAAAAGTTCAAATTCTTTGACCTTGGAGTACTTAAATGGCGTAAAAAGAATAGAATTGCCAAATAAAAGGAGATCTCAAAATAAGGGTTTTATAAGTATAAAAGGGGCTAGGGCTAATAATTTGAAGAATATTAATCTGGAAATACCATTGGGAAGGCTTGTTGGTTTGTGTGGTGTGTCTGGTAGTGGAAAATCTTCGTTGTTATATGATGTTCTGTATAAAAATATTGTACAGATAAAGAATAATCCTGGTAAAAAGAATAAATTAATAGATGTTGAAGATATAAAAGGAGCTGAGTATATAAATAAGATATCGGTTATTGATCAATCACCTATAGGCAGAACTCCTAGATCAAATCCAGCAACTTATACTGGTATTTTCACTCCAATTAGGGATTTTTTTGCTGAACTACCAGAATCTAAAGAAAGAGGCTATACTTTATCTCGTTTTTCGTTTAATCGTGCTGGTGGGCGCTGTGAGGCTTGTCAGGGTGCCGGATTTAACCTTATAGAGATGCATTTCTTACCAGCAGTGCTAGTTGAATGTGAGGTTTGTCGAGGCAAAAGATTTAATCGAGAAACTTTGCAAGTAGAATATAAAAATCATAGTATTTCTGATGTTTTAGATTTGAGTGTTGAAGAGGCTATAAAGCTTTTTGATGGCAATTATTATATAACTGATAAACTTAATATTTTAAAATCAGTTGGTCTTGGTTACTTAAAACTGGGACAAAGCGCAACCACACTTTCTGGTGGAGAGGCTCAAAGAGTAAAAATTGCCAAAGAATTAAACTATGTTTTAGGCCAAAAAACTTTGTATCTATTAGATGAACCGACAACCGGACTTCATTATCAGGACATTGAAATGTTACTTCAAGTTTTAAATAAACTGGTGGAAAAAGGTCACACGGTTGTGGTTATAGAACACAACATGCATATGCTTAAATCGATGGATTATTTAATTGATTTAGGTCCTGACGGAGGAGAAAAAGGAGGATATCTATTAGCTAGTGG
Source organism: uncultured Gammaproteobacteria bacterium (assembly GCA_964572055.1). Classification (GTDB taxonomy): domain Bacteria; phylum Patescibacteriota; class Patescibacteriia; order Patescibacteriales; family UBA12465. Next base: position 556 of record CAZNDY010000073.1, on the reverse strand, counting down.
TGAGCCAGAGGATATTATTAGAAATGAAAAGAGTATTACTGGTAAATATTTAAAGGATTATTTGAAATAATTTTTTAGTTTTTTGTTTAATAAAATGTTTAAAGTGTGTTATAATGGCAAAATTAGTACCTTGAATAATAATATTTTATTGCTTAACCTAAAATTTTAAAAGATGAGATATTTTCGAGACGTCATTATTGTTACTAAAGGTGGTGGCAAGCTATATTTGGGAAGAATATTGTTGGGAATAATTATTATTGTTCTCGCTATATTGATAGGTTTTTAATAATTTGCAATTCGGTAATTTTTCAAAAGGACATTTTAGTCCTTTTTTTATTTGAAGCAAGGTTTTTAAAATGATATAATTATTTTATGCTAAAAGATAGTATAAAGAATATTTCTAAAGGTCCTGGTGTTTATTTTTGGCTTGATGGCCAGGGAAAGGTTTTATATGTTGGTCGAGCAACAAGCTTAAAAAATAGATTAAGTCAGTATTTTTTGTCTAATGTTGATTTGAGAATAAAGGAAATGGTCGCACAGGCTAAAAAAATAAAAG
>CAZNDY010000072.1:0-2545 GCA_964572055.1 uncultured Gammaproteobacteria bacterium | reverse complement strand
GGAATAGCAGCTCCGTAATCTACTTTAAAATCAGCATAAAGATTGACTTTGATGTCATTTTCACAAGCTTCTTTTAGTTTGTAGGCTAAAGACATGTCGCCAGAAAAACTAAGCTTGCTAAAATAATCACCAAAGTATTCGAATTTTAAATCTTGCTGAAAGTGGCTGTTAATTTCTATTTCAGAGCTTTTGTTTTTGCTGTGTGGAGAGAAAATAATTATAGTATCAATTTTTTCTTCTTTAATTTTGCTTTTCATTTCTAAAAAAGCCTCAGTTGTTTTATTTAAAATACTGTGGTTTTTTTTGCCAATATTAGGAATTAGTATTGGTGAGTGAGGTGTGATGTAAGAAGTAACTATCATTTTTATTTTTCACTTATTGGTTCTCCGTTGTTATACATGTTAATAATTTTTTCGGGAACAATTATTATGCTTTTCCATTGATAACCAAGTTTTTTAAATATTTCACCAGAAGAGAAGGCTCTCTTTTTTCCTTCTTCGATTAGGTAAACAGCTGGCGAGTTGTCAGCTTTAAGAATTTCTCCATCTTTAAAAAGATAAGGTGAAACTGTTTGGTATAAGTTTAACTCACTTTGTTCTACTGGAATTATTTGTTTTCCTTTAAATTTTGTTTGTAAAAATATTTTATCCACTAAAGGAGCTTTAGTTTCTTCTTCAACCCAATATACTCCACCAGTTTTTTTGTCTTGTAGCAAGGCGCCCATTGGATAGGCGGATAAAATGTTTATTTCCTTTCCGTCTTTATAGGAATTAATATCTTGCCAAGAAGCACTGACTATTTCTTCAATGTTATAACCAATTTTACGGAAAGATTCAGTACTAGAAAATAATCTTTTTTTATCATCAACTAACAAATAAAGTTTTCCGTCAGGAGACATAACAACAGAATAGTTAGGAAATCTAATTGGGGCACCTTCTTCATAGGCGTTTAGTTCTGAAGTTCCCACAATTACAGCTCTTTCTGGGTTATAACGAGAAGCTAAAACACTAATGCTATTAAATTTTCTTTTTTGATTATTTTGAACCAACCAGTAATCTTCTCCTATTTTTAAAATAGTCCCTTCTGGATAGCCTTGAGGTGGAAAATATCTATTCCAAATTTTCCAAAAATTATAGTTTCCGTTGTAAACATGAGGGGTGTAAATATAGAGAGCTGCGGTAGCCTTGTTTTCTATTAAGACTTCAATTTCTTCATTGCTTATTGTTCCGTATTGATTTTTAAAAGTATATGTTTCCCCTTCTTTAAACCATGTTTTTCCAGGATTGGGGTTTATCATATACCATCTAAATTGAAGAGCGGCGCTGTTAACTTGCTTGCCAAATCCTTTGAAGTAGGGGTTGCAGGCCATACTGTCTGGACAGCCATAGCCAGTAGCCCAATCTAGTTGGCTTTGTTTAGGATTTTGTTCTTCAACTAGACTTTGCTCTTTTTGAAGTAGTACTAACAAAAATTTAGGATTAACAGTGCCTATTTTTTTACATTTTTGAGCTCTTTCTTCTTCTGTTGGTTTGTCACTTAATGTCACTCCTTCACAGTCATAGTTGTTAACGGCGGCATTATATATTATTTCTGAGGCTTTTTTTTCTTTACCGTAGGTGTCAGCCACTGTTAGATTTGCTAAATAACTGTTTTTTTCTTCTAAAAATGATTGAATTTCTGAGATTGTCATTGAATCAAAGTCTAATAGTTCGTAATCTTCAATTATTCTTCCAGGATTAAATTCGGTCTGTGCTAAACTAATTTTTGGTAAAAAAATTAATAAAAACAAGAATAAGGTCAGTATTTTTTTCATTTATTTGTATGTTATTTATATTAAATATGCTTGATTATTATAATATATTTTTCTTTTTTAGTAAATAAAAACCCGAAACATAAGTTCCGGGGGTATTTTTTTGAAAAAATTTTATTGTAGGTAGATTTTAGCTTTTTCACCTATTATTTTTTTCCATTTTCTACGAACCTGCTCTTCGTATCCTACTGGAACGCAATTGAGAAGCTCTTTTAGTCCATACTCAAAATCTGTTAGACCAGTTTCCATCGGGAAGCCTATTTGATAAATTTCAATTAACATAAATAGGCCAATTTCTATTGCTTTTTGAGATTTATCATCTCCCACTCTTCTAATACCTTCCCAGCCATATGGTCGATCTTCTGTTTTATGCATTTTTATATATTCTAAAGCGTTGTTTCTGGCCAAGAACAAATTGTCAGCTTCTTTTACGCCCGTTGTTTCCAGGAAGTGAATTAAGCTTATTTCTGTTTTTCTTTCTTCTTTTTTGGCAAAATTACTCGTTATTTTTTTTATTTCTAACCAGTTTTGCAAGAACCTTTCTTTTATTTTTTTGTTCTTGATTTTAGGAAAATTTTCCATGAAATAACATTTTGTTTTTTCCAGATTTTTGATTATAATTTCTTTTTTTTCGCTTGCAATAGCACTGGAAAGGCTGTCTTTTAGTTTGTAGAAAGTTTTTTCTGTTTTAATTTCTTCGACATTTTTTTTCTTCAGCTCTTTAGTGCTAAGCTG
>CAZNDY010000071.1:0-2561 GCA_964572055.1 uncultured Gammaproteobacteria bacterium | reverse complement strand
ATTTCAGCTCCATCACCCTGACGATTACCAAGTTTAATAACTCTAACATAACCACCATTTTTCTCTTTATATTTTTCACTTAAAACAGTAATAGCTTTTTCAACAGCTTTAGGTTGAACTAATGTCTTAAGTAAGGCTCTTCTGGCGGTTAAATCACCTTTTTTAGCAATACTAATAGTTTTTTCGACAGCTGACTTAGCAACTTTAGCCTTAGCCTTAGTTGTCTTAACTTTTTCGTGAATAATAATACTTGAAACTAAATTTCTAAGCATCAATCCTCGAGCTTCCTTTGTTCTGTCTAAAGTCTTAACTTTATTTCTGTGTCTCATATAAAAATATTATTTTATTTATTATTTTTTTTCTTTTTTGGTTTTTGTCTTTTTTTCAACCTTTTCCTCTTTTTCCTCTTCAATCTTTTTAGTTTTCAAATCTTTGTTATCATCACTTAAATCTACTAAGGACTTAAATTGCTCTATTAAAATATTAACTGATTTTTCAAAAGCCTCTTTAACACTTAAAGTTCCATCTGTTCCTACTTCAAGTATTAATTTGTCCCAGTTAGTCATTTTACCAACACGAACATTTTCTACCTTAGCACTAACAGACAAAATTGGTGAAAAAATAGAATCAATTTCAATATAATCAATTTCTTTACCTTCTTTTTTATTCTTCTCTACCAAAGAATAACCTTTTCCTTTAGCAACATAAATCTCCATGTTTAAATTAGAAGTAGCTTCAGTTGTATTAGCTAAAACCAAATCTTTGCTAATTATTTCTACTTGACTATTTTTTTCAATATCAGCAGCTGTTACTTGTTTTTTGCCCTTAACATTAATTTCTAATTTTATTGGCTCTTCACTTTCAGAAAAAATTTTCAATCTTAATTGTTTTAAATTTAAAATTATATCAATAACATCCTCTTTTACACCAGCAAGAGACATAAACTCATGTTTTACTCCTTTTATTTTAACCCCTACAACAGCAGCCCCAGAAAGAGAGGAAAGCAAAACCCTTCTTAAAGAATTACCTAGAGTCATTCCATAACCAGGATGAAGAGGTTCTATTATAACTGAACCATCATTAGATTTAGGATCTTGATTAAATTCTATTTTTTTAGCTAAGGCTATTTTTTCCATATAAGTAGAGTGAATTATTTTAATATATTATTTTGAGTAATACTCAATAATCATGTGAGTTTTGATATTTAAAGGCAAGTCTTGAATTCTTGGTTCGTGTAAAACCTTAACAGATAACTCTTTAGCATCTGTTCCCAACCAACTCTTCTGCTCTGAAGCCAAGCTCTTTAATTTTTCTGGCAACATTTTAAAATATTTATTATTAAGAGAGCTTTTTTTGATTTTTATAACTTGACCAACTTTAACTTGATAGGAAGGAATATTAACCTTACGATCATTGATTTTAAAATGACCATGATTAACTAATTGTCTAGCCAAAGTTCTAGAAGAAGCAATTCCTGATCTATAAATAACATTGTCAAGTCTCATTTCTAAAAATTTCAAAAAATTAGTTCCAACATCGCCACCTTTTCTTTGAACCTTATCAAAAGATATTTTAAACTGACCTTCAGTTAGACCATAGTATCTTCTAGCCTTTTGTTTTTCGATTAATTGCAAACCGTAATCAGTTAACCTCTTTTTTCCTTTTGGGCCATGAAAGCCTGGTGGATAATTTCTCTTCACCATAGCACATTTAGCAGAAGAACATCTCTCACCTTTAAGTAAAAGTTTTTCTCCTATCCTTCGGCATTGCTTACATTTTGCATCTAAATTTTTTCCCATATTATATAATAATTAAATATTTATACTCTTCGAGGTTTTTTTGGTCTACAACCATTATGTGGAACTGAAGTTGTATCTTTTATTGATTCAATTTCCAAACCATTGGCATTAAGAGCTCTAATAGCTCCTTCACGGCCAGTGCCGACTCCAGATACAAAAACCTTAACACTTTCTAGGCCAAACTCTTCCTTAGCCTTCATAACAGCTATTTTAGTTATAATTTGAGAAGCATAAGGAGTTGCCTTTTTAGCACCTTTAAAACCAGCCATACCAGCGCTAGCCCAAGAAATAACATTACCATTTTTATCAGTTAAAGAAAGAATTGTGTTGTTGTAAGTAGCACTGATATAAGCATGTCCAGATTTAACCTTAACATTCTCTTTTTTCTTTTTCTTTTTTATTATTTTCTTTTTACTTCTAGCCTGTTTGTTTTTTTCTAGCTTTTGCTTTATCTCCTCAGGCAAATCTTCTGTTTCATCTTTTTCGTTAGGGTTAGAGGGTCCATCAGAAAACAAATCATCATCTAAATCACCAACAGAAAAATCGTCACTTAACTCATCTTCGTTAACTGCAACGTTTTCCTTTTTATTTGTTTCCTCTATTTTTTTGTCTTTTTTTTCTTCTGACATATTTTATTATTTTATCTTATTAATATTATTAGGTCTTTTGAGCAGCAGCCTTGCTTTTACCAGAGCCCATAGTAAGCCTTTTATTACCCCTAACTGTTCTGCTGTTAGTTTTTGTTCTTTGTCCCTTTACAGG
>CAZNDY010000070.1:0-2567 GCA_964572055.1 uncultured Gammaproteobacteria bacterium | reverse complement strand
AATTTCTTGACCTCAGATCAACCCAAGTCTTCCAAGCCTTATTGTCTTCACTAGAAAAAAATTTCGTCTTCAATCTTTTAATCATCTTTTTCATGAGTATTTTGTTTTTAAGGTTCATATTAAGAAACAAATGATATTACCAGTAAAAAACATAATTGTCAAAAAAGAGCTAAAATCAGCTCTTTTTTTATTTTATACAAAATTTATTTATTTTCTTTTTTTTGTAATATCATACTTATTACAGCAAAAACAAAAAATAAAATACCCAACCAAACATGTAGATGAACTATTAACTCATTCTTGGGAGCTAAATCTAAAAGATAATTAATAAACAATGGAATGGTTGTCAGTAAAGTCCCTACAAAAGCAAACATTCTAATAATATTAAGAATTTTTTTAATTTTTTTTATATCCATATTATTTTAATTTTAGTATATTTAATTTAAAAATTATTATTTATAACATCAAATAAGCCACAGCTAAATAAACCAAAACGCTTAAGATATCCTGCATAATAGTAGCCACTGGACCAGAAGCATCAGCTGGATCTAATTTCATTTTATGAAACAAGTATGGAACAACTAAGCCAGTAAAAATGGAGGTAATAACAGCAAAAAATAAAGAGACGGACAAGACCAAAGCAACTGACTCAGAGCTATAAATTAACAAAACTAAGGAATATAAAAGAATCGCGATAATAATAGCTATAGAAAAAACAACTCTAGAGTGTCTAAATAAATACTTGGAAAAACTAAAACCATTATTATCTAGAGCCAAGTCTCTAATAATAAAAGCCTGCATTTGAGAACCAACAGCTGAAGACATATAAACAACCAAAGGAATAAAAGAAGCTAAGATTATATTTTTATTTAAGACATCCTCAAAAGAAGAAACAATAAAAGCCGCTAAAAGGCCACCGAGCAAACCAACAATTAACCAAGGCAATCTATTCTTGAGTGACCTAAAAAGTGAAACAGAAAAAACATTAGCCTCATAGGGAGCTTCTTGAACAACGCCACCTAAACGTAATAAATTTTCCAAAGATTCTTGGTGTAATATAGTTAAAATATCATCATTAGAAACAACACCCAATAAAAACCCATGTTTATCAACAACTGGAACTGCTTTTAAATTTTTCTCTATAGCCAACATCACAACTCTTTCTTTATCAACATCAGGACCAACACTTACCAAATCAGAACTAATTAAATCCTTAACCTTGGTTTCTTTGTGCGAACCATAAAGATCCTTAATTGATATTGTTCCAACTAATTTTTCACTATGATCAATTATATAAATATAATTAATAGTTGAAAAATCATTAATTTTATCATCGAGAAGTTTTACTACTTCTGAAATTTTTGTATCAACATTAACAATTGGAACATTAAAAACCATTACATCACCCGCTGAATCTTTTAAATACTTTGTTTTATTGTTCATAAAAAATAATTAACTATTCAATAATCTACAAAACTAACTCTTGTTTTTACTAATTAAATGACAAAAGGGATCAGCAGCCAAAACATCCCCCTTTAATTTCAAGGCTCTATTTCGACAACCGCCACAATAAGACAAGTAATCACAAGAACCACAAGGTTCTTTATATTTACTTCTATCTCTCATTAAATTAAATAATTCTGATTTTTTCCAGATTTTCAATAAACTATCTTTAAAAATATTGCCAGCAGAAACTCTAAAAAACGGACAAGGAAAAACATCTCCATTAAACCCAACAACACAAGAAGCTATGCCGGCAACACAACCGCCCATATTCCCTTTATACCCACCCCCTTTCAAAGGGTCAAAAACAGCCGTTAAAGGACTAGAATACCTCAATATCTTACCATCATTGGAGAGTTTAAATAGTTTTTTTTCTAAAGATAAAAAATCATCGAGAGGAATTGAAAATCTGTCGTCCTGTTTTTCGGTCGGCAAGCAAACATTAAAACCAATCGGAACTTTATTTTTATTAGCCAAACTAACAATATCGTTTACTTTTTTATAATTATTAATGTGAAGCGTTGTAAATAAATAACTTTTAATACCCTTGCTTATTAATTTTTTTGCTAAATAAAGATTTGACAAACTATCTTTTCGAACCAAATTATCAAGATCAAAGCTAACATGAATGACGTCAAACAAAGAAGCAACTTTAAAAAATTCTTCATCAATCATTGTTCCGTTTGTTTGTAGAACCAAACGAGGGCCCTTCTTATCTCTTTTTTTTATAAAAGAACAAATCTTATCAAACTCGGGGTGCATTCTAGCTTCACCGCCAGAAACTATAAAATTAGAAACATTATATTTTTTAGAAAAATTAAAAAACTTTTTAAATTCCTTTACTGGTAAATCATAATTCTTTTTAGGTCGATTATAACAATGTAAACAATTAAGATTGCATCTACTAGTTATTTCCAGTTCCAAGATATGCATTCCCAATGTCGCATCTGATGTCTTTTTCATATTTTTTTGTTTTTTTATTAAAACTTCGCCAAACAAAGCAACCACCACCACATTTATCCTTTTTAAAACAAGCTTTACAATCATTTGGTAAGTTTTTTATT
>CAZNDY010000069.1:0-2615 GCA_964572055.1 uncultured Gammaproteobacteria bacterium | reverse complement strand
AGGCTGTCGAGATTAGGATTAAACCAATTTGATCCAAAGGTTAAGCAGAACTTAACTTTACCGCTGTAGGTTTTTGGAACGCTCATGGAAAAAACCAAGACATTTGTTAGGGTTGGATGATTGCTTATGTTGGAATATTGTGGTGTCCAGGATGCTCCCGTGTAACCGTTGCCAACGTGTCCGTAACCACTAATGTCATATCCTGGAAATTGGTTTTTGATATTGAATATCAATTGCCAATAATTTCCTTGATCAGTCTTAGACACTAGAGCTATATTGTAGCTGGTTGTGTCACTTGGATTATCATCATCTCCTTCATCTTCTTTAATAACAACAACAAAGCTGTAAAGGCCGGTATTTTCACCAACTACCGAACAGTCATAATCACCGTAGTTGTTAAATCCATGAATGATTTGGTCTTTTTGGACATAAGCGTTTCCACCCATGTCCCAGGTACAAGTTGTGTCTTCTGGCCTTGTATAAAACATAATAGTGCCAGGAGTCTCAAAATTTAGGCTATCACCATCAATTACTTCTCCGGTTTTTTCTTCTTGGCTACTTTTAGTGCTCTTAGTTGAAGTTGGCGAATAAGTGTAAAAAACTTTGGAAATTTGATTTTCCTCTTCTTCGGCAACTGGATCAATAAGAAAATATTCTTCTTTTTCACAGGAAGTAAATACAGACAGTAAGACCGCCGTTAACACGAGAAACAGATTTCTTTTCATGATTTCAGATTTTTAAATTAAACAATTTTAAAGAACAACAGATTATTATATCATATAATTAAAAAAATGTCAATACAAAAAAACACCAATAAAATAAAGGCGTTTTTTGTTTATAATTTGTTTTTTGCTATTTTTTTGATTTATTGTCAAATTTCCATTTTTCTATTAATTGATGGTTGCCGGAAATCAGTTCTTTGGGTACTTTATATTCTTTTTTACCAATTTTAAAGATGGCCGGCTTGGTATACTGGGGGTGTTCTAATATATCTTTTTTTTGATGAGATTCATCTTTAATGCTTTCTTTGTTGCCTAGGACTTTAGGTAATAATCTAGAAATTGAATCAATAATAGTCATTGCTCCGATTTCTCCACCAGTTAAGACATAATTGCCAATTGAAATTTCCTCGTCAATAAAATTTTTTATTCTTTCATCAACACCTTCATATCTTCCACAAATTAAAGTTAGTGATTTTAATTTCGAATATTTTTGAGCTAATTGCTGATTCCATTCTTTGCCTTTAGCTGATAGTAATATTATTTTTTGTCCAGGAGTTTTCTTTTTTTTAGCAATTTTTTTAATAGCTTTATGCAATGGTTCTATTTTTAAAAGCATTCCAGCTCCACCTCCATAGACAGTGTCATCAACAGTTTTTCTTTTGTCGTTGGTAAAATTACGTAAGTTATGGGTTTTTATTTTAATTATTTTTTTATCAATTGCCTTTTTTAAGACCCCTTCATTAAAATAAGAGGAAAAAATTTCAGGGAAGATAGTGATGATATTAAATTTCATATGTTTTTATAAACAAAAAACCACTTATGTGGTTTTTTGTTTTATATCTAAGTTTTTAATAACTAGATTTTTAAATCATCAATAGCTGATGTGTCAATTTCGTCTCTTCTTTCTGTTCTTTCTGGTCTAACTCCGTTATTTGGATCGTAAATCTTTAAATTTACTCTAGAGTTATTTCTAGCACCAACAACTTTTAATAAAGTTCTGATAGCTTGAGCTGTTTGTCCACGGCGACCGATAACAAATCCCATATCGCTTGGATCAATTTTTAAAGTCAAAAGAACCCCTCTTTCATCAACTGTTCTCTCTACTGATACAGCCTCTGGTTGGCTAACAATAGAAGCGATGATCGTTTCTAAGAATTTCTTGTCTTGATTTTCCGACATAATCGTCGATCTATCCCTATAAATTGTTTCATCACACAAATTTATAAGAATTTTCTTAATTTTTAACCACCTAAACGGTGCTGTTTAAATTTTAAAGGTATTTTAACAAAAAGTCAAACTAAATTATTCTGTCTTATTGTCTTCCTTGTTTTCAACTGGGGCTTCACTTTCCTTGTTTTGAACTTCTTCTGTTTCTTTTTTAACTTCTTCAGCTTCCTTAGCTTTGGCTAATTCTTTGTCTTTTTCTTTTTGTACTTTTTCAGACTTTCTTTTGTTTGGTGTTCCTGGTTTAGAGTTCTTGATTTTTCCTCCGTCGACAATCTTGTTGTCAACAAACAAGTTGTTGATAGAAGCAGTCATTTGAGCTCCTTGAGAAATCCAATATTTAACTCTATCAGTTTTTACGTCTAGCTTTTTGTCATAAGGATCATAAGAACCAAGAATCTCTAGGGCTCTACCATAAGGATCTCTAGCTTTTTCCGAAATGATAATTCGAAAAACTTTTTTGTTTGTTTTACCAACTTTGGCCATTTTAATCATTAACATATTTTCTTGTCAACCATTTTGCGTAATTACGAAAATGATAGATTATTACAATTATTTACCTATAGCTTCTGTTATATTATCTTAATTATAGATAAAAGTCAATATTTAGTATTTTTTATTAAAATTTGGTTTTTTGTGAAAACCATTTGATTCTCCTTTTGATTCACC
>CAZNDY010000068.1:0-2722 GCA_964572055.1 uncultured Gammaproteobacteria bacterium | reverse complement strand
CTGACGTTCGTCAAATGCAAACAGCATTGGAATTGTTCTTTAATGACAACCAATACTATCCACTTGCTGATGATGTAGTAGCTGGGGGAGCTATTGCTACCAATGGCATTACTTACATGAACATTGTTCCAACTGCTCCAACTCCAGCTGATGGTACTTGTGACGACACTAGCAATCCTTATACTTATTCAGTAACTGGAACAGCTGTTGGTACTTCTGGATACGGATCTTATGTAATCAACTTTTGTTTAGGTGGCCAAACTGGTGGTTTAGAAGCTGGTCTTAAGCAAGCAACCCCAGGAGGAATTATTCACGTTGCTGAATAGTTTTATCTCATACGAAAAAAGAGAGGATTTGTTCCTCTCTTTTTTTATTTACTTTATTTTGCGCTATGAGTTTTTATTAATTTTAGTTTATTTTATTATCCTTTTATTGTAGTTGCCTTCTTATTATTGTAATCGCCTTATTGTTACTTAAGTCCAGAAATTTCTGGACTTAAGTTGATTAAGAGCAATGTTGATAGTAATAATATGAATATTAACTGTAACTTTTTTCACTTTCAAACGTATACTATAGTGTAAGGCTAAAAATAAATAAAACCTTATATATTTTATGACTGATAAAGAATTGTTAAAACAACTTAATTCCCTGAAGTCGATTAAAATAGATTCAGAATTAAAAGAGTCAAACAAAAGGGTTTTGATGACTCAGATTTCTAATACTATTTCAGCTGATTTTGAAGTTAAACCTTTTAACAATTTTTTCTTTTATGTCCGAAATATTTTATCAATGAGTTCTAAGCCGGCTATGGTTTTATCCGGCATTTTTTTGTTTGTAGTAACTTCTTTATTCTTAGGGAATGATTTCTACAAAGACTCTAAACCAAATGACTCTTTATATATTGCCAGGGTTATTAGTGAAAGAGCTAGATTGAATACTGTTTTTAATAACATTGAAAGAGAAAAATTAGAGATGAAATTTGCCAGTAAACACGCTGAGGATATTGCCACTCTATTAATGGACCCTGAATTTAATAATGAAGAAAACAAGGAAGAAGTTGCTAAGTTGTCAGCCAGCTTTAGAAGTGAAATTGAAAAGGTAAGAGTTAATGTTGAAAAGTCAGAAATAATTGAAACAGAGGAACAGATAGAAGAACAAAAAGACGCTCTAGTTTTTAGTGCTAGTAATTTAAAAGATGATAATGGAATTGATATTAGTGTTCCTGAAGAAAATTTTTTAAATAGCACTAGTTCAATTGACGAGACTGCTTCTGTTTCCAGCACTTCAGTTGAAGCTACAGATTCTGTTGCTAGCACAAGTTTAGAAATTGAAAATTTAGGTGATCAAATTGAGGAGTTAAGTGAACAAATAGATTTGGAAAATAATCAAGAAATAAAAAAAGACAAAAAAGATTTAATTGAAGAAATTGAAAAATTGTTTAATGAAGGAAAATATAGTGAGGTCGTTTTAAAGTTGCAAGAGATTAAATAGTTTTAGTAGCGATTGAGAGGAGTGTAAGTTTTATTTTTCTTTCAATCCCTATTAATTTATTAGTAGAGATTCGCCGTGGCCAGCAAGGTCGATTCCCGAGGGGGAAGGTGCGGATGTTAAAAACCAAATATTTCTGCAAGAAGAAAAAAAGCTTGAAAAATTTAGCCGATGAAATCTAAATTATATAGATCGGTTAAGCTTTTCTCCGCACGCTTATGAAAATGAGCGTCGGAGTTGTGAAAAATTATCCTGCTGTTTCATGCTTATGGCAAATTAATTTTTCCCTACATCTCACTTGTTTTTATGAGTGTGCGGGGGAGCGGGATCCTGATCGATTTATTTGTTTGATCTTTAGAGGTCAAAAATTTCAGGTAATAAAAATTTTTGTGGAAATACTAAAAATTGTTTCTAAATAATTGTATCTTTATATACAAATTTAGAAATATGTTACAAAATTGTTATGAAAAGATTGAAAAAAATCTTTGCATCTTTAACAATGGTATCAATGGTAGCTATGTCTTTATTTGTAGTTGCTCCAACAACTGCTAAGGCTGCTGCTTCAGCTGGTGATTTAATCAAAAAAGATGGTCTTTCAGCTGTTTATTACCTAGGTGAAGATGGAAAGAGATACGTATTTCCAAACGAATCTACATTTAAATCATGGTACAGTGACTTCTCAAGCGTTGTTACTGTTTCTGCTGATGAATTAGCTAGCTACCCATTGGGAGCTAACGTTGTAGTTCGTCCTGGAACAAAATTAGTAAAAATTACAACTGACCCAAAAGTATATGCTGTTGAACCAAATGGCACATTAAGATGGGTACAAACAGAAGCTGACGCTATTGCTTTATACGGTGCTAACTGGGCACAAAGAGTAATTGACGTAGCTGATTCTTTTTTCACTAACTACACTATTGGAACTCCTTTGGGTACTTCTGAAGTACCAGTAGGATCTTTAGTAAAAAAAGCTGGTGAAAATAGTATTTATTACTACGATGGTACTAACTATCGTTTGATCGAGGATGAAGTTGCTTTCTTAGCTAACAGATTCCAAAATGCTAACGTTTTGACTTTAAGTAACTTTACTCCAAGTGGTGCAACTATCACTGGTGCTGAAGCTGCTATCGTTAAGACTTCACAATCTGGACAAGCTACAGGTTGGAAACCAGGTCAAGGAACAGGTGTTACAGTTGCTTTAAACTCAATGACTCCTGCTGCTCAATCAGTTCCA
>CAZNDY010000067.1:0-2781 GCA_964572055.1 uncultured Gammaproteobacteria bacterium | reverse complement strand
TGAAAATAATATGTATGATTGGAGAAACGGAGGTAGATATATAAGATGTATTAAAGAAAGACCTATTGATGGCAAAACTATTCCAATTGTTTCCACTGATACTATATCTAATATCACTGCTAATCAAGTGACGTTAAGTGGTTCAATTTCTAGTGATGGTGGTTTACCAGTTTACTCCAAGGGTTTAGTTCTAAGTGAAGACCCAAATCCTTTTGTTGGTTCAAGCGGCTCTAAAGTTACTAATGTTTCTCCGGGAGTTGCACCTTTCACAACAACAATAAAGGGCTTGTCTCCTGGAAAAACTTATTATATTAGAGCTTATGCTGCCAATGAGCTTGGTATTGCTTATGGTGACGTTTTAGAATTTGATTCACTTGATCCTTGCGAAGGAGAGTCTTATGTTGATTACAATGGTCATTCTTACGAAATCTTAGGGATGGATACTAATTGTTGGTTTTTGGAAAATTTGAGAACAGAAAAATTTAATAATGGAGAAGATATAAAAAGACTGACTACTTATCCTGGTTGGAGAGCTTTGTCTTATTATATTTCTACTGATTTTGTTAATAATTCAGCTCTCGGGTCTTATAGTAATGATGTTAATTTAGAAAATGCTTATGGTCTGTTATATTCTGGTCATGCTATTTTTGATCCAAGAGGATTATGCCCAGAAGGGTGGAGGCTTCCAACTAGAAGTGAGTGGGTTTCACTAGTTAATTCTATATCTCCCGATACTGGTCTTAATTTACATTCTTGTAGAAAAATTGGCTCTCCTTTAGGTGGTAGTTGTTTAACCGATGTTCATCCTCGTTGGAATTCTAGTTCTTTTTATGGCGATAATAAGTATAATTTTAATGTTCTTCCCGGTGGTTATATTTACGGAGGCACTAATGCTAATTTTACGGGTTTAGGAGCATATGCTAATTATTGGACTTCTGAATATTTAATATCAGACACGACATATGGAAGAGTTTATTATGTTAATTTTCATGAATCTAATAGCACAGGATTTAATCACCAAGATAATACTTATTCTTTTAGAAATGCAGGCTTAAGCGTTAGATGTATTAAATAATATTTATAATTGTTAAATGGAAAATTTAATTAGAAAATTTAATGAACTCAGGGAAGAGGTTTTACGAGTTAAGGAAACCTTGAATATTGAAAGAAAAAAAGTTAGAGCTAAAGACTTAAATTTTTTAATTTCTCAAGATAATTTTTGGCAAAATAACGAAGAAGCGGTAAAAGTTACTCAAGAATTAGAAGATTTAAAAACAGAAATAAATAATTTTGAAGAGTTAGAAAAAGAAATTAGAGAAATGGAGGAATTAGCTGCTTTGTCAGGAGAATATCAGGATGACTCAGTTTATGATGAAATTAATAATAAATTTCAAGAGCTAGAGAGTAAATTTAAAAAATTAGAATTTTTACTTTTGTTTTCAGAAAATCAAGATAATAGTTCGGCTATAGTTTCTGTTCATGCTGGAACTGGTGGAGTTGATGCTCAGGATTGGGCTGAAATGTTAGAGAGAATGTATTTAAGGTTTGCTGAAAAAAAGGGTTTTAAAATAGAAATATTAGACAGGGTGGTAGCTAATGAGGCTGGCATTAAAAATTCTACTTTTAGAATAAGTGGTGCTTATGCCTATGGTTATTTTAAGAGCGAAAACGGGGTACATCGTTTGGTGCGCATTTCTCCTTTTGACGCTGAACAAATGAGACACACTTCTTTTGCTGGTGTTGAAGTTATTCCCGAATTAAAAGATAATTCTTTTATTGATATAGATGAGAAAGATTTAAGAATAGATGTTTATCGTTCGTCTGGCCCTGGAGGGCAAAGTGTTAATACTACTGATTCAGCTGTTCGTATTGTTCATATTCCAAGCAATATTTCAGTTGCTTGCCAAAGTGAACGATCTCAGCACCAAAATAAAGAGAGAGCTCTGGCTGTTTTAAAGTCAAAGCTTTATAAAAAACAACAAGAAGAAAGAGATGAAAAAGAAAAACAAATAAAGGGTGGTGCCGGACAAGGTACTTGGGGCAAGCAGATTAGGTCTTATGTTTTTCAACCCTATCAAATGGTTAAAGATCATCGTACTAATTTTTCAGTGAGTGATATTTCTAATGTTATGGACGGAGACTTGGATTCTTTTATTGAATCTTATTTGTCATTGCTTTTAAAGAATAAGAATAAATAATTGATTATTTATTTATTTTTAATTTTATTATTTTTTATTAATATTTTTTTATAATACCGCTTTAGGCGGTATTTATGTTTTTAAAATATTTTTGGATAGTTGTTTCTATTTCTTTTTCTTTAGGCTTGTGTCTGGCTAATATTTTTTTGGATTTTTCTAAAAGAGAAGAATTTTATTTTTTCTCTTTATTTTTATTATTTTTAATTTTATCCTTTTTCTTTTTTAAATTAAATAAAAATTCTTATTCCAATAAACTTTCTTTATTTTTACTTTTTATTTCTTTTTTGTTTTTTGGTTTTTGGCGTTACTTAATTTCTTGGCCAGATTATAATGATAAGCATATTATTTATTATGCCAAACAAACTAATCGATTAATTTGTTCAATTGAAAATATTGAACTGAAAAATGAACAACAGAAAATAAAAGCCCAAGTTTTAAAAATATTAAGCGACAAAGGAGAAACAAACGTCTCTGGTAAAATTTTAATTATTGGTGAAAAATTTCCTTTATATAGAGTGGGTGATATTTTAGAAGTAGAAGCTTTTTTGGAGAAAGGAAGTAAAATTGCTAATTTTGATTATAA
>CAZNDY010000066.1:0-2783 GCA_964572055.1 uncultured Gammaproteobacteria bacterium | reverse complement strand
GCGAGGCCGTTCTTTTATTTACAATTTATATTAAAGGAAAATTGAGAAAAACTTTGGATATACTAGAGAACTAGTAAGTATCTACACCACCACTGATTGGGAATGAAGATAGGTATGTTCCATCGCTACCAGTAGAGTAACCAGTAACAAAATATTCACCCCACATAATATTTGTAGTAGTAGAATTATTTAATGAAACACTTAATTTCTCATCAGTAGCCAATCCAGTTGTGTCTACAACAACTCTGAAAGTCTTTGTTGTTCCTTTAGAAACCTCAATATTTAAACTACTAAATGCACCATCGGCAGTAGTAGCTAATACTGTAGGATTTCCAACCTCGTAAAGACTTACATCACCAATGTTAATAAGACCAGTGCCACTAATATCAAATACTAAATCAGTGACATTTAAGTCTTCGTTAGAATCAGCAGTAATGCTAAATCTTAACATTTCTTGTTCTAGATCAGCTCCAGCAACATAACCATTAACCTTAGCAAAGGTTGGTTTTGTTTTTAAGATGATCATTTCATTAGAAGTTGGAGCAGCTGTTAAGTCTTCAGCGATTTCTGAACCAGCAGAAGATTTAGCTACAACGTCAGTGATTTCTAATTCTAATGTAGATCCAGTATCACCAACTACCTCAATTGGATTTAAGATAGCCTTCAAAGTAACATTTTGACTAGCATTAGCAGCAACTTTTAATAAGTTGTTATTAACGTAGAAAGTAGCTACATCAGAAGTTGGGATAGCTGTATCTAATAAAGTGCTACCTGCATACAATTTGTAAGCAGAAATTCTAGCATCAGCACCACCAGCAGCATTAGTAATCTCAATCTCAGTGATGTTAGAACTGTCGTCAACTGAAGTAAATTTATACTCAGCAACTGTTTGTTCAACACCAGCCTTAGCAACTAAGATATTAGAGTAAGGAGTGTTAGCTCCAAGTTCTACAACTAAGTCTCCTAATTCTGTAACTTTAAAATCAGTTGTTGAATCTGTTTGAGCTGTGATAGCTTTTCCTAAAGAATCTTGTCCATTAAATGTAACTAAAGTCTCAAAAGTACCAGTAGCAGCTGAATCAAAAGAACCTTTTAATTCAATAACTTTTGTAGTGTTTTGAGAAATTGTGTAATTCAATGAAGAAAAAGTAGCACCAGCATTAAAGTTTCTTGTTGTTCCTAGTTGCACACCATCAACAAACAACTTCATGTCATAAACTGAAGAATCAGCAATAGCTGTTGTTGTAGATGTTTGATTGGTTGACAAAGAAATACTAGTGATTTTGATAGCATCATTAGTTGCTTTAACAGCAAATTTACCTAAAGAAGCATCAGCTGAACCTTTAACAATGATTCTGCCAGAAGCATAACCATCATTTCTAGTTACAGTTAAATCACCACCTTCTACTGTGATTGTAGCACCAGTAGCTGTTCCTGAAATATCAGTTGCTTTAACAGCAATACCGTTGCTTACATACTCTGGAACATCTAATAAGTCAGCTCCGTCCAATTTAACACTAATATTGTCAGCAGCTATAGCATTTGACTTTACATCAACAGTAATTTTGATTTCGTTATCACCTTTGTTTAAAGATAATGAAGAATCAATTAATTCTGCTTTATAAACTGTAGAACTTGTAGCTACTGTATCAAATGAACCTAATAATGCATTGTTTAAGTAAACTTTAACATTATTGAAGGAATTATCAGTAGAAGAGCCAAGACGATCACTATCATCCATGTAATAAACAGTTAAACCATCAGCAGTAATAGCTTCATCAGATCTGATATTAGCTACTAAAACGTTAACACTCTTTGATCCTTTGATAACTGTAGTATCAGAAGGAGAGGTTGATTTTTTAGAAACTGTTAAAACACCTGATTGGATTTCAACATCTGAAACATCTTCAGAGTTTCCATGTCCATAAGAAACACCAAATCCTGTAGCTTTTTCATAAGCATAAAGATCTTCTTTCTTATTTAATGTCAAAACAACGCTATCTGTTGCAGTGCTGTCTTTTCCAATAATACTACCTTTGATAGTAAATGTTTGGTCACCATCATCTTTCAACATAGTTAAACCACCATTTTTGAAGTTGAAAGTTAAATAACGACCATTGAAAGTAGCTTCATCAGTAACAACGTTTCCGTTATTTTCTAATACTACATCCATTAAAGCTGTTGATAAATCCTCAACTCCAGTGTTTCTCAACATTAAAGAGCCAAGAACAACATCACGTTCGTCTGATGTGAATTCAACGTCAAATTGACCTAATTCAACATCTTCGTCACCAACTTTGTAAACATAGCTACTTGTTGTAGTAGCAAATGTTAATTGAGTAACATCATAATCAGTGAAACTCATCATGTTTCCATTGATTGGGAAAGATCCAGAAACTGTAGCACCAGAAGCTGAAACTGCAGAAGCAGCAGCAATTCCTAAAGCACCATTTCCAGAAACTTTTTCAACTTCAGCTAAAATTTCTAAAGTAGCTGTTTGACCAGCTGCGATAGTTAAAGCAGGAGCGAAAGTTAAAACAGCATCATCATTAGATGTTAATGCTCTTTTTGAAGTAACGGCTACGCCATCCTTCTCAGCCCAAACTTTGAAAGTTGTCCAAGAACCTGTTAAACCAGTTCTTTTAACTGTAATAGATTCTAAGTTAGTTGCACCATCAGCAGAAGCTGTAAAGTTAACTTTAGTGAAAGGAATTCTGCCAACAGTTGTTGGAACTGATTGAGCAGCAGGAGTCATTGAGTTTAAAGCAACTGTAACACCTGTT
>CAZNDY010000065.1:0-2784 GCA_964572055.1 uncultured Gammaproteobacteria bacterium | reverse complement strand
GTTCAATGAGTAGTGTTAGAAATTGGGATAAAACAAGTAACGCTACTTTGTATGCTCATTGGAAGACTAGTAATTATACTATTACTTTTAATGCTAATGGCGGTACTGGAACTATGTCTAGTCAAACTATTGCTAGTGGAGCTACTTCTAATTTAAACGCTAATAAATTTTTTAGAACTGGTTATACTTTTGCTGGTTGGGCCACAAGTCCTACTGGTTCAGTTGTTTACGCTAACGGAGCTCCTTATACCATGGGAACGTCTAATGTTACTTTGTATGCTAAATGGACGTCTAATGCCCCCTCTTATTATACTGTAAGCTTGTCAAAGAGTGGAGATGGCATTGTTGAGAGTAATAATGCAACTACAGGCTCTATATATCCATATTGCGGATATGATTGTTATTCAAGAAGCTATGATTATAGTTCGGGCACAACAGTTACTTTTTCGGCTAGTTCAGATTTTCCAGTTTCTATTAACTGGCTTGGATGCAGTTCTTATTCTGGAAATAATTGTACAGTTGTTATGAATTCTAATAAGAGTATTTCAGTTACTTTTTCAGAAATTCCGTGTTGTTCGGATCTTCCTCCTGGAACCACACAGCCTTGTTCTCCTTGTGATGTTTATTGTTGTAATGGTGAACCTTATGGCAATAGTTGTTCAGGATGTTCCGGCGGTTGTTCTTATTGTACTATGCAATAATTGTT
The DNA here is from genome assembly GCA_964572055.1 of uncultured Gammaproteobacteria bacterium. Lineage (GTDB taxonomy): Bacteria > Patescibacteriota > Patescibacteriia > Patescibacteriales > UBA12465. The sequence continues at coordinate 2,078 of CAZNDY010000065.1, read as the reverse complement.
TTAAATAAAAATTTTTTGTGTTATAATTATATAAATAAAATTAATAAAAAAACTATGTTTGACAATTTACAAAAAAAAGCAGATGGAGTTGATGATATTTTTGCCGAAACTGACTCTGGTACAACTGGATCTCCAAGTGCAAAAAATTTAAATTCAAACCCAGCTGGATCAATGAATCAATTAAAATCATCCCTTGATAAGATGGAAACAAATATTAAAAACGATAAGTCTCTTAAAAATTCTTTTGGTTCAGATGAAAAAAAAGGTGGCGGGATTATAAAAAAAATGTTTGTATTAATAATAATTTTTGTTTTAATTGGTGTTGGAGCTTATTTTGTTTATTCTAAAATACTTTTGCCTAATTCTTCTGATCAAAATAATCAAATGCCAATTGACCAGTCGCAAAGTAATTTAGAAGAGGAGACTGATATTGAAAACGAATCAGAATTAAATAATGTTGTTGATGAAAATTTAGAAGAAGATTTTGTTGATAATGAAATAACAGAAGAGCCAGAGGTGACAGAAGGAGAAACTACTGATGTTGAAGAAAATTCTTCAGAGGAAGTTTTGAAAAATTTAGATTCAGATGGCGATGGTTTAAATGATTATGAAGAGCTTTATGTTTATAAGACTGATTTATATAATCCAGACTCTGATAGCGATGGTTTAAATGATTATAATGAGGTTATTATTATTGGCACAGACCCTCTTAGTGCCGATACCGATGGCGATACTTATTTTGACGGACAAGAAATGCTTAGTGGCTATAATCCATTGGGTGGTGGAGTTATAGATCCTTCCTTGTTTAAAGATCAGGAATTATTTAGAAGTAAATTTAGTGATTTAGTTGAGAAATTTAATCTTTAATTTTATGGCTAACATCGGCTCTGAAAAAAAATCTAATAGCGATTTAGGTTCTGAAGATAAGAAAATCAAAGAGCCAATTTTTAACGTTCATAAAATGCCTAAAGGTTATAAGTCTGGGAGATTTGAATCCTTGGCTACTAAGACTGATAATAAAAATCTCTCCGTTTTAGAGGAAAAGAATCATCAGGAAAAAAAGCATCACAGTAAAAAAACTGGCTTTTTAATAATTTCTATTGGTTTGATTGTTGTTGTTTTTTTGGCTTATTCAGTTTTCTCTTATGTAAAAAATCCCGAAGGATTTTCTATAAAACTTCCGTCTTTTAATTTCGCTACTGAAAAAGATAATAAAGAAAAAATTATAGAAGAAGTAGAAAAAATAGACAGTAATAATATTATAGAGAATTCTGGAACGGTAGAAGAAATTGATGATGACCTGGTTATAATTGAATTTGATAATACAGAGGAAAATGTTCTTATTGAGGAAAATTTAGATAATAACATCGCTACTAGCACTGAGGATTTTGCTACCACCACCGAAGATTCTTTTAATGAAGAGGTTGTTATGTCTGATTACTTTATTGACACTGATAATGACGGTTTAAATGATGAAGAGGAAATAATTTTTTCAACCAACAGTATTAATATGGACACAGATAATGATGGTTACGATGATTTAACAGAAATATTAAATCTTTATAATCCAGCTGGAATGGGTGATTTATTGCAAAACGAGTCAATTCAGAACTATAAAAATTTAGCTTTTAATTATAATGTTTTTTATCCAAAGCAATTTGAATTAAAAGCTTTGTCAGATGGAACCTCCGCTATCTTTTTGATAGATGACCAGTCCTTTTTGCAGGTTTTGGTAGAAAAAAATAGTGACAAAAAAAATATTGAAGATTGGTATTTTTCTAGGTTTTTTGAAACAGTTGACTCTTCTTTGATAGTTGATAAAAATGGATGGTCTGGTGTTTATGGGGAAGATTTTTATTCATTTTATTTGACGGATGATAACAAGGAAAATGTTTATAGTATTATTTATAGTTTTCCAGAAAATAAAGCCGCTACTTATTATAATGTTTTTAGAATGATGATTAATTCTTTTGAGTTAAAATAATTTTTTTAAATAATAAAAAGAACGAGACAAATTTGTCTCGTTCTTTTTATTTTGCCTTATTTATTGATTATTTTATCAATTATTCCATATTTCT
>CAZNDY010000064.1:0-2976 GCA_964572055.1 uncultured Gammaproteobacteria bacterium | reverse complement strand
CTTTTGAATGCGGTCAAGCTGTCACCTATAACGGTCACACTTACTCTACGGTTGGTATTGGTACTCAATGTTGGTTTAAAGAAAACTTAATAACTGACAAATTTTCCAATAATGATCCTATCCCACTTGTTTTAGGCGGTAGCCTTCCCTGGAGAAACTTAACCGATATAGCCTACACTTCTTATCAAGATAATTCAACTTATCAATCTGCTTATGGAAATTTATACTCATATTATGCCATACTTGACCCTAGAGGAATTTGTCCTCCTGGCTGGAAAGTGCCAACAGAGAGCGATTTTTTAACTTTAGTTAATTATATTTCACCTCGTACTCCTTTAAGCCTTACTTCGTGTTCAATGCTAGATCATCCTAGCAACCCAAGTTGTTCTACTAATATTCATCCTTATTGGCCAACCAATTTGTCTATTCAAGGAGATGATCATTATGGATTTTCAGCTGTTCCTGGAGGACGTATTTGGGGCGGAACCAATTCTACCTGGAGTTATTTTGGCACCTATTCCTATTTTGCTACTCAGAATTTAAAATATTTTAGATTGTATTTGGGACCCAGTCATTCTTTAAATAGTGCCAATATGAATGCTGGTGAATATGTTCGGTGTGTTAAGGAGTAGTTTTTACATTATAATAAAATAAAAAAAACGAGAAAATATTTCTCGTTTTTTTGTGACCTCTACGGGAATCGAACCCGTGTTACCAGGTTGAGAACCTGATGTCCTAACCGTTAGACGAAGAGGCCCTTATTTTAATACTTTTCCCAAAACCCAAGAATTTCCTTTCAAAAAATCTTCCGAGCTACTTGCTTTTTTCCCTTCTAATTGCAATTGTTCTATTGTTAATATTTTGTCTTGACAACTTATCCCTAGTTTCTGATTAATTTTAATAAGTTGACCATTTTCTAATTTTTCATTTTTATCAACAATTTCACCAGCTTTTAGTATTTTAAATAATATTTCTTTTTTTGGCAAGGCCTCTTTTTCGATAAAGGCAAAAGTTCCTGGCCAAGGGAAATAAGCTCTAATTTTTCTCTCAATGATTTCAGCTGACTCATCAAACTTAAGATGACCATCTTCTTTTTTGATCATTTTGACATAAGTAGCTAAGGAGTTATTTTGTTTTTCACTTTTAATTTTTCCTTCAATAAAATCTAAAATAGTTTGAGTTAAATTTTCTTGACTTATTTTTTTTATTTTTTCCATCAAGCTGTGACTAGTTTCTTCTTTCTCTAGGTTAACGCTTATTTTTTTAATTATATCGCCGGTGTCCATAGTTTCGTCCATTTTCATGATAGTTATACCGCCTTGAGAGTCTCCATTTAGGATTGTAGCTTGAATACAGGCCGATCCCCTATATTTAGGCAATAATGAGCCGTGAACGTTAATACAGCCATATTTTGGGCTTTCTAGGATATCTTTGGGGATTATTTTGCCATAAGCAATTACCACTATTAAATCAGGCGCTATCTCTTCTATAATTTCTGTTACTTCTTTTATTTTTAAGGGTTGGATAACTTTAATATTATTTTTTTCGGCCAATATTTTGACTGCTGGTTGATTTATCTTTAAATTTCTACCAACAGCTTTGTCGGCTTGAGTAATAACTAATTCAATATCAAAATGACCGTCGTCAATTAAGGCTTGCAAGCCAACGGCGGCCAATTCGGGAGTGCCCATGAAGATTGTTTTTATTTTATTTTCCATTTAATTGCTTTTTCCTTCTATTTTATCTATAAATAATATTCCATCTAAATGATCTATCTCATGTTGAATGGCTCGAGATAACAAGTTTTCAGCTTCTATCTTTTTTTTATTTCCTTCTTGGTCAAAGTATAAGCAAGAAACTTTTTTATGTCGAGCTACTTTTTCGTAATAAATTTCTCCTTTATCATCAACCACTGATAAACATCCTTCTAGCTCTGTTTTTTTAGCCCAGGACTTTTTAGTTATTTGAGGGTTAATCATTATTATGTTTTTTCCTTCATGGTTTAAAACTATTAGTCTGATGTTTTTGCCAATCTGAGGCGCTGCCAAGCCAGCACCATCTTTTTCTATCATGGTTTTTTCCATGTCTTTCATCAATTCAATAAATTCTGGTTTTTTTATTTCTTCTAAGTTAATTTCTTGAGAAACTTTTCGTAATATTTCGTTAGGATGTTTTACTATTTCTAATAATTTTGCCATATTTTTATTTTTTATTATTTTTTGGTCCAAGAATTTTGAAAAAATATTTCCATTTTTCTCCATCATGACATAGTTCTTTAGTATCAATTAAAGCTTGTTTGATAATAGCTTCGTTTTTTTCTTTACAAACCTTAAAGGTGGCCGCCCTTTTAAAATTAGGTATTGAAAGTTCTCTAATTACATTTAAGGCCAAGTCTTGCCATTGATAAGCTGGAGGTTTTTTAAGATTTCTGTTTTGTAGTATATTTTTGATATTGTCCATATTTTTATTATTTTAAGTTCATGTCCATACTTAAATAGCCAATACCTAAATCTTTTTGGTAGGACAATGTTTCTGGTTCGTAGTCTCGGTGATTTATTGCTCCTAACAACATTGATATTGGTCTTAAGCCACATTCTTTTGATTCTTTTATCATTTTTTCATTTAAGGTAAATAAGTTTTGTGCTCCCTCCTGTTTTTTCTTGATTAATTCAATTACTTTATTATCAAAAGCTTCTGCTTTTTGGTAAAAGCCACCAGGAGAACGATGGTTTAAGCAATGAGAAAGTTCTGCTGAGGCTATTAAAACAATCCTTTTATTTTCTTTTTCTAGATATTTTCCAATTTTTTGTCCAAAGTCAAAATGATGTTGATTGTCTTTGAGGGTGGTTGAATTAGCAACCAAAATTTTTCCCTTGAAAGAGCTTATTTTACGATTTTCTTCGCTTAGTAATAAGTAAAGTGGAATAGCAGCTCCGTAATCTACTTTAAAATCAGCATAAAGATTGACTTTGATGT
>CAZNDY010000063.1:0-3007 GCA_964572055.1 uncultured Gammaproteobacteria bacterium | reverse complement strand
CCTCTGGTATTTTTAAAACAACATCTCCGTGAATAGTTTTAATATCAATTTTATCACCTAAAATAGCCTGCTTGATACTAATAGATTTTTTAGTATAAATATCATAAGAATCTCTCTTAAAATCATCAGATGGTTTAATCTTGATAATTAAAATCAAATCACCACTAGGAGATCCTTTTAACCCAGCATTTCCCCTACCAGACAATCTAATTGCTTCACCATTGTCTATGCCAGCCGGAATTTTAACTTTTAATTTTTCCTGTCCCTTATGTATTCCTGTGCCAGAACATTTTGAACACTTATGAGCATAACTTTGACCCTCACCCTGACAATCAGGACAAAGAGCCTCTACTTGCATTGTGCCAAAAATAGTTCTTTGATTTTTCAAAATTTTTCCTCGACCACCGCAAGTTTTACAAGTTTCTATTTTAGTTCCTGGCTCAGCTCCATTACCATTACATTTCTCACATTTAATATTCTTATCAATTAATATTTCTTTAGTAGCACCGAAAGCTGCTTCTAAAAAATCAATATTTAAAATAGCTTCCATGTCAGCTCCCCTTTTACTTTGAGCACGACCAGAAGAACGCCCTGAGAAGCCGAACATATCACCAAATCCACCAAAAATATCACCCAAATCTTCAAAATCTATACCTGAGCCAGAGAAATTACCTCCTTGAAAACCAGAAAAATCAAAACCACCTGGACCTCCACCACCAGAAAAAGCTGAAGAGCCAAATTGATCATATTGTTTTCTTTTCTGCTCATTGCCTAAAATTTGATAGGCTTCATTTATTTCTTTAAATTTGTTAGCATCACCACCCTTGTCAGGATGATGTTTATGAGCTAATTTTCTAAAAGCATTTTTGATTTCAGCTTGACTAGCTGTCTTCGAAACACCTAAAGCACTATAATAATCCTTACCTGCCATAAAAATTAAAAATAAATTTATTTTTATAGCCGTTCTAATCCAAAACTAGAACGGCCTAAAAACAAATTTATAGAATAAATTATTTCTTATCTTCTACCTCACCTTCAACTACATCATCTTTTTTCTCTTCAGCAGAACCAGCTGGATTTTCTCCAGAGTTTGCTTCAGCTCCAGGAGCTGATTGATTTTGTTGGTACATAGCTGATCCAATTTTTTGAGCAATAGTATTTAATTCCTCCATTTTCTTTTTCATATCTTCATAGTCTTCTCCATCTTTTATTTTTTTCAACTCATCCAACTTAGCCTCTAATTCTTTTTTATCTTCTTCTTTCATTTTTTCACCAGACTCTTTTAATAATTTTTCAGTTGTAAAAACAACAGCCTCAGCTTGATTCTTAATTTCAATATTGTCTTTTTTCTTTTTGTCTTCATCAGCATGAATTTCAGCTTCATTTTTCATCTTTTCAATTTCTTCTTTACTCAAGCCAGAAGAAGCTGTAATAGTTATTTTCTGCTCTTTGTTAGTTGCTTTGTCCTTGGCTAATACATTTAAAATACCATTAGCATCCAAATCGAAAGTAACTTCAACTTGTGGAACTCCACGAGGTGCTGGTGGAATTCCATCTAAAATAAATCTACCTAATGTTTTGTTATCAGCTGCCATTGGTCTCTCTCCTTGAACTACATGGATTTCTACGCTAGGTTGATTATCAGCAGCAGTTGAAAAAATCTGCGATTTAGAAGTAGGAATAGTTGTATTTCTTTCAATCAAAGGAGTGGCAACTCCGCCCATGGTTTCAATACCTAAGGTTAAAGGAGTAACATCTAAAAGTAAAACATCTTTAACATCTCCTTGCAAGACACCAGCTTGAACAGCAGCCCCAACGGCTACTACCTCATCAGGATTAACACTCAAATTAGGCTCTTTACCAAAAAATTCTTTTACTTTTTTCTGAACTAAAGGCATACGAGTCATGCCTCCAACCATAATAACTTCTTCAATGTCGCCTAATTTCAAACCAGCATCATCTAAAGCTTTTTTACATGGCTCCAAAGTTCTATCCACTAAATCCATTACTAATTCTTCCAATTTTGATCTAGTTAACTTCATAACTAAATGTTTTGGACCGTTTTCATCAGTAGTAATGAAAGGTTGATTAATTTCAGTCTCAATAGAAGTAGATAATTCAATTTTAGCTTTTTCAGCTGATTCTTTAATTCTTTGCAAAGCCAAAGAATCCTTTGATAAATCAATTCCCTGATCTTTTTTAAACTCAGCAATAATATGATCAATAATTCTTTGATCAAAATCTTCTCCACCTAAATGAGTATCACCGTTAGTTGATTTTACTTCAACTGATAATTCCCCATCAGAGACAATATCTAGAATTGAAACATCAAAAGTTCCACCACCTAAATCATAAACTACGGCTTGTTGACCTTTTTTCTTATCAAAACCATAAGCCAAAGCAGCGGCAGTAGGTTCGTTAATAATTCTCTTAACATCTAAGCCAGCTATTTTACCAGCATCCTTAGTAGCCTGTCTTTGAGCATCATCAAAATAAGCTGGAACAGTGATAACAGCTTCAGTTATTTTTTCTCCAATTTTAGCTTCAGCATCAGCTTTTAATTTAGATAAAATCATAGCTGAAACTTCTTGAGGAGTATAATCCTTATCATTCATTTTAACTTTAACTCCTTCACCGGCCTGAGTTATTTCATAAGGCACAAGCTCAAGATCACGCTTAACATCAGCGTCACTATATTTTCTACCAATCAAACGTTTAACGGCGTAAATAGTATTTTTAGGATTAGTTACGGCCTGCCTTTTAGCTGATTGACCAACTAATCTTTCTCCACTCTTAGAAATAGCCACCACTGAAGGTGTAGTTCTATTCCCCTCAACATTTTCTAAAATTTTAGCTTGGCCACCTTCAATAATAGCCATAGCTGAATTGGTTGTTCCCAAGTCAATTCCTAATACTTTTGACATAATTTGATATATATCAGTTGATAATTAATAAAAACCAACTGAAAAATTTAATTAATTATTTTACGGATTCATTAAAACCCTTA
>CAZNDY010000062.1:0-3080 GCA_964572055.1 uncultured Gammaproteobacteria bacterium | reverse complement strand
AAAAAGAGTGAGGGAGCATTAATAGCTGATTTAGAAGATTATATGTTGGGAGTTTTACCTGTTATCCTTAGCAATGGCACGGATCTTTATCCTGTAGCAGACTTGGCTTTGGCAAAAAGAAAGTTTCAAGATTTTTCAGGGCTTAAAAAGTCTTTTTTAGTGGTTGATGTTAGGCAAAGTTTACATTTTAAGCAATTATTTAAAGTTTTGTAATTGGCTGGTTATCAAAATGATTTTACTCACTTGTCTTATGATTTTGTTAAATTGCCATAAGGGATGATGTCTTCTCGTTCTGGCAATGACGTCTCTTTTGAATTCTTATTTGAAAAAATAGTTGAAAGATTGAGTCAGGAAAGTAAAAAAAGACATGAAGACTGGTCTGATGATAAAATTTTAGAAAATTCTCATAAATTAGCTGTAGCTATTTTAAAATTTGAAATGCTTAAAATTTCTCCAAACAAGATAATAACTTTTGACATTGAAGAAGCTTTGAGATTTGAAGGTTTTAATGCTCTTTATATTATTTATAGTTTAGTTAGAATGAAGAGTATTTTAAGAAAGGCTGATTTTGATTTTTCTTTTGCAGATTTAGATAGGCTATTAATTAATTTAAAAGAAGATTTAGAAAAAAATATTTGTTTGAATATTTTAAAATTTAGCGATGTTATTGTTGGGGCTGGCAAGGATAATGATCCTAGCGAGATTGCTAAATATTTGTTTTCTTTTGTTCAACTTTTTAATGATTATTATCAAAGGGTAAATATCTTAAAAGCAGAAGAAGAAACGATGAGGGCTAGATTGGTTTTAATCAAATCTTGTATTGTTTTAATAGAAAATGCTTTTTCTTTGTTGGGCATAAAAACTAATATTGAAGAAATTTAAAAATAAATATATTCAAAAATATGGCTAGTAATAATTTGGAAAATAAAATGGAAAAAATAGTTTCTTTGTGTAAGAGAAGGGGTTTTGTTTTTCCGTCATCAGAAATTTATAATGGTTTTCCAGCTATTTATGATTATGGTTCTTATGGAGTGGAGTTGGTAAATAATATTAAAATGGCTTGGTGGAAATCTATGACTCAGTATCGTCAAGATGTTGTTGGTCTTGATTCAGCTATTTTTATGAATCCTAAAATTTGGGAGGCTTCTGGTCATGTCAAAGGTTTTTCCGACCCTTTAACTGAGTGTCGCAAGTGTCATTCTCGTTTAAGATTAGATTCTTTATTGGAAGAGGTTGGTGTTTTTGCTGATGAAAAAATGAGCGAAGAAGAAATAAATGAAATTTTTAATCAAAATAAAGAAAAAATAAAATGCCCTAATTGTGGTGCTCAGGACTTTACTCCCGGCAAGAATTTCAATTTATTGGTTAAGTCTAATCTGGGAAATTTTACTGGTGATTGGTCAAAGGAGCCAGCATATTTAAGAGGGGAGACTTGCCAAGGAATTTATGTTAATTATAAAAATGTTTTAGATTCGGCTAGAGTTAAAATTCCTTTTGGTATTGCTCAGATTGGAAAGGCTTTTAGAAATGAAATAACTGCTAGACAGTTTATATTTAGAACTAGAGAATTTGAACAAATGGAAATGCAATATTTTATTAAGCCAGATACTCAAGAGAAGTATTATAATGAATGGAAGGAAGCTCGTTGGAAGTTTTATTTAGATTTAGGAATTAAAGAAGAAAATTTAAAATGGCACAAACATGAGAATTTAGTTTTTTATGCTAAAGAAGCTTATGATATTGAATATAATTTTCCTTTTGGATTTAAAGAATTAGAGGGTATCCATGCTCGCGGTAATTATGATTTGAATCAACATAGTAAATTTTCTGGTAAAGATTTAACTTATTTAGATCCTAGTGATAATTCTCGCTTCTTGCCTCATATAGTTGAAACTTCAGCTGGCGTTGGTAGAACTTTTTTGGCTGTTTTATCTGATGCCTATTGTGAAGAAGGGGAGGGAGAGAATTCCCGTGTAGTTTTAAAAATTTCTGCAAAATTGGCTCCAGTTAAAATAGCTGTTTTCCCTTTATTAAAAAATAAGCCTGAACTAGTGGCTAAGGCTAAAGAAGTTTTTGATGTTTTAAAATTTGACTGGAAATGTGAGTTTGATGATAATGGCAATATTGGCAAACGTTATCGTCGTCAGGATGAAATTGGAACCCCATATTGTTTGACAATTGATTTTGAGAGTTTGGAGAATAATGATGTTACTTTAAGAGATAGAGATTCAATGAAACAGGAGAGAATTAAAATAGATGATTTAGCGGAATATTTTAAGAAAAATATTTAATTATTTTTTGAAATTTTTTAGAAAAAAAGAAGCACAGGGGTTTTTTCCTGTGCTTTTTGTTTTTTTTGTTGGTCTTTAAATTTCAAAGACCTTGATTTTTGATTTTAAGCCGGGGATTGCGATGTCGGCTTTTGATTTTTTAGCCGATTCAGAGCCAATAGCTACTCGGTATTTTTTTTCTTGGTTTTTTTCGTAGCAGTAGAAATTTACAATAATCTTTTCTTCTTTTGTCTTAGAGTTGAAAGATTTTTTTATCTCTACTGTACCCACAACCGTCTTGCCAAATGGTAGTTTTTCGGTTTTTTCTTCGCTAAAGTGATAATAGCAACGAGTAATCATTGCTTTATTTTCTTCTTTGTCTTTAATAAAGATTCCGTAGCGCCAATAGCTCGGCATGCTTTGGACAACCCCTTTTTTTGATAAGTGTAAATGCTTGGGAATGAATTTTAAAAATGCTCCATCTTTTTGGGGAAGTTTAAACTCAACTCCCGAAAATGATCCCAAAAGAGACTCTTGCCAGTGGCTGATTTTTAACTCGCCAAATTGCTCAGTTTTAACTCCAATAAGTTCTTCATTTTCGTAGATGTAGTCATCCACCTTAATTTGATCTGCCATTTCTGTTATTTTTTTGGTTTATACTAAATTAAAAGTCTTTCAGAAAACAAGTTATTATTTTCTCAAAGACTTTTAATTTTGATTTAAACATTTTTCAATGAACAAAAATACAACCTCTAATTATATCATATTTAAAATAATTTGTCAATACATGCTATTGACATTTTAATTATT
>CAZNDY010000061.1:0-3249 GCA_964572055.1 uncultured Gammaproteobacteria bacterium | reverse complement strand
ATTATTGACTTTTTTATTATTTAGTGATTAAATGTTGAGAAGTTCTTTTAAAAAAAATGACGTTTAACCTAAATAGTTTGTATCATGAAAAAAATTTTGAAAAGTATTTTTGGTGTGGCCCTTATTTTTGCTTTATTTTATGGAGCTAACTTTTTATCTGTAAATAATAGTTTTGCCAGCACCATGGACAACAAGTCGGAAAATCTTTATCTTTTTTCTTCTTTTCTGTCGCTAATAATTGTTTTTAATCTTTTATTACAAACAAAGTTGAAGAAGTTTTTGCCGATGATTTTGTCTGTTGTTAGCTTGGTTGTTCTTTCTTGTGCAATATTGTTGGCGGTTTTTTCGGAGTTGGGTTATTATTCTGGTCCGATGGCCAATGATGTTGTTTCCTTGGTTTTATTAACTACCTCAGGAATTGTTTTTTTGCTTTATCATTTTAAGCTAGAAACAGAGGTTTAGCATTTTTTTATTTTAACCCGGACAATTTGTTCGGGTTTTTTAATAAAAATTTATTCCAATTTTTTTGATTTAAATTTTCAAGTTTAATTGCTTTTTTTAATTTGTATCTACCAATTTCAGTTCTTTTTAATTCTTGAAGATAAGCGCCACATTTTAATTTTTTGCCTAAATCATCGGCTATTGTTCGAATATATGTTCCACTGGAACAGTGAATTTTAATTTTGAGATTAGGCCATTTATATTTAGTTATTTTTATATAAAATATATTTATTTTTTGTGGCTTTCTCTTTATTTCTATATTTTTTCTGGCTAATTCATATAATTTTTTTCCATTTACTTTTTTAGCACTATACATGGGAGGAATTTGACTTTTTTTTCTGGCTATTTGTTCTAATGTTTTTTCTATTTTTTCTTTAGTAATTTTTTTTCCTTGATATTCAAAATTTATTTGTCCACAACGATCATAAGTGTCGGTTGCTTTTCCTAAAAATACATCAGCTTCATATTTTTTATCAAGTTTTAAAAATCTTTCTATTTGTTTGGTTGAACTTCGGCTTATTGCTAAAATCATTAAACCCGAAGCAAATGGGTCTAACGTCCCTGCGTGTCCAATTTTTTTGACTCCAGTTATTTTTCTTAATTTATTAACAATAGCATGGGAAGTGGGACCACTTTCTTTGTTTATTAAAATGAAGCCCGAATTTTGATCGGGCTTATTGTTTGTTTTTATTTTATTTTTGTTCGTTATTTTCTTCTTGATAATTGTTATCATTTTTTTTCTGATAATTTATTTTTATATCATATAAAACTTTTTTTAGTTTATAGGGACTTCTTACATGATATAAAACAGCTTCATAGCCATCACTTCCGGCGGTACTAATTGAAAGAGTTCCGCTTTTAATTATTCTTTCTAACAGTGATTGACTAACACCAATGTCAGTTATTTGATTATAATATATTGTTTTAACTGAAGTTTCTAGCCATCCTTTTTTAACTATTATTCTTTGATCGGTAAAGACAAATTCGTTTGATATTTTTAAATAAAAAACATTATAAAAAATTATAGCAGGTGTTATTATTAAGAAAAAGATTATTGCTAAAATCAGCCAAATACTAACAATCCACTGGCTAACATCTTCAACGCTTATAATATTTAGATATCTGGATAAATTATCTGAAAAGTTATTTTGTCCAAGAATTTCTTCATAAGGAGTTTCTTGAACCCTGCCTACTATTTTTTTGCTTTCAGGAATAGCTATTAATTGAGCTTGATCTAAAAAAAAGAGACCAGCTGATATAGCCAGAAAGATAGCCAGCCACTTTAATAAAAGGGCAACTATTTGTATTTTTATGTAGCGATTGCAAATAGAAAAATATTGTAATATTTTTTCTTCTTCACCAAAACTATTTTTTAGTATACGACTCATCATATAAAAATATAATAACAAAATTTTTAAAAAAAATAAAACTATGTTAAAATTTATTAAAATAAAAAATATTATATATAACTTATGAATCAAGAAAAAAAGAATGGAAAATATAAAATAGCTTATTTCAGCATGGAAATAGCTTTGGAAAATGATATTAAAACTTATGCTGGCGGATTGGGTGTTTTGGCTGGTGACACCTTAAGGTCGGCGGCTGACTTGGATTTACCAATGTTGGGAGTGACTCTTTTAAATGATTTGGGATATTTTAAACAAAAAATTGGGAAAAATGGCCAAGAAGAACTAAAGTCAAATTATAATTTATCTAAATTAAAGAAGTTGCCGAATAAAGTTAAAATTAAGATTGGTAAAGATGATGTTGTGGTAGGTGTTTGGCAATATTTAATTACTGGGCGTGGCGAATATCCAGTGCCAGTTTATTTGTTAGATACAAACATTGCTGGTAATTTACCCAAATATGCTAGTTTAACTGGGCAACTTTATGGTTCTGGCAAAGATTATCGTTTGATGCAAGAAATTGTTTTAGGTCGGGCTGGTGTTAAAATTTTAAATTCTTTGGGACATAAATATTTAAAAAAATTTCATATAAATGAAGGTCATGGTAGTTTAGCCGCGGTTGAATTATTCCTTAATTCTAAAAAAAGAAAAAACGAAGACAAAATTAGAGATGTTCGGCGAAAATGTGTGTTTACAACACATACCCCAGTTGATGCTGGTCATGATGTTTTTCCTTTAAAATTTTTCTTAGACTATCAAAAAGATTTTCCTTATAAACTAAAAGGGTTGGTTGATAAAAAAATAGTCAACATGACAAAAATTGGTTTATTTTTTAGTAATTTTATAAATGGCGTAGCTTTAAGTCATCAAAAAGTTTCTAACAAAATGTTTCCTGAATATCCAATTCATGCAATAACTAACGGAATTCATTCTGAAACTTGGACTTCTCCTCATTTTCAAAAAATATATGATAAATATATTCCTAATTGGAGAAACTCAAATTTATCTTTGAGAAATGTTTTTAACATTCCTTTGTCTGTTATCTGGCAAGCCCATCAGAGATCAAAAAAAGATTTAATAGATTATATTTATAAAAAGCAAAAAATAAAATTAGATCTAAATGTTTTTACTATTGGCTTTGCTCGTCGTTTCACTGGTTACAAGAGATCTAATCTTCTTTTTCATGATATTAAAAAGCTTTTAAATATTCATCATAATATTGGACAAATTCAAATAATATATGCCGGCAAAGCTCATCCAAACGATGTAGATGGAAAAAAATTAATTAAAGATATATTAAAAATGAAGGAGCAATATAAAGATGAAATAAAAATTGTTTTTT
>CAZNDY010000060.1:0-3334 GCA_964572055.1 uncultured Gammaproteobacteria bacterium | reverse complement strand
GAGTAGTCCAAATACTTTCAAATTTTTTGTTCGATAGTCAAAACACACTCACTTAATTTAAACTAGCATATTTTATTAAAAAAGTCAATATTAAAAAATATTAAAAAAATATAAAAAAACCCAGAAAATTTAAATATTCTGGGTTAAAAATTTATAAAGAAAGTCCTTGAAAAACTTGAATTAATCTGCGAATAAATAAGTTCTTGTTTTTTAGATAAAAAAGATTGCTTAAAAAATCACCTCCATTCTCCAATGATCTTAATGCTAAATAGGAAACATCAATAACATCCTGACTGCCTGATATTTCAATCTCTCCAAGAGTGTTGTCCATTTTAACAGCTGGCAATAAAACTTTTCTAGCAAAAGATTTTTGATAAATAGCTGCCGCTAAATCACCATTTCCAGCTATTGCCAATAATATTTTTTCTTTTAAACTTAAATTTCTCTGAGAGATTGAATTAATTTTAGAATAGTAAGAAAAGGTTGCTGGAAGATTGGTCCACTTTGCTAAACTTCTGTGAGGAGCATCATCAACATGCTTAGCCTTCTTTTTTAGATCGTCGAAAACATCAAAAAAATCCAGAAACATATCACCCAAATTACTTTCCTCTAGTTTACTGATAAATCTAATCCAGAACTCTTTTCCCAAAAAAGAACCGATATAGGGGGACTCCAAATCAAAAGGAATTAAAATTAAATCATCAACTTCTTTGATTTGTTTAACTAAATAATCCAAATTAGACAAACCATCCGAACGAATCTCGTCTGGCAATCTTTGAGCTAAAAACAAAGACGACAAAATTGGCTTATACTTTTCTTCTTTCATAACCAAGCCAATTTGGCCATCATACTCTATAGAATCTTCAGAAATCAAACTATCATCTTTCCAAGAAACAAAAAAAGAATCTTCTTCTAATGAATAGTAATGATTTTGTGAATTTAAAATCCAAAAATTATTTTTTGGTTTTTCTGGGTTGCAAAATTCTGGATAAAAACACACTGGGATTTTACTAGCAATCATGCTATCACCAACTTCCTGTTGAAAAGAAACATAATTATCAGAAAAAAGAGTTGGCATCACATGAGAAAATAAACCACTCGCTAACTGAAAGTTGTCAAATTTTTTAAAATACTTAGCTAACCAAGGATACATTAAAAAATCAATACCATGGCAGTTAATTGTCATTTTTAAACCACCTAGACCAATAGCCTCTAACCCTAGCTCCTCTTCATAAAGTTGTTCGAATCTTCCTGGCAACAAATTGCCATGGAAAGAGTTGATCGAAGCCACCAATACAATACCCTTCTTTTTCATTTTATTATATTTTTTGGTTAATACTTATAAATTCTTAATGTTAAAAATCCATAAATATTAACCAAAAAATAAAAATGTCAAAGTGCTAATTATTAACTAATACATTATAACATATTTATCAAAAAAAGTCAATATTAAAGAAAAAACCCGGTTTTAAGCGGGTTTTGTTTTAAGATTTTACAATTAGGCTGCTCTCAGTAACTGACCAAGGGCAAGACTTTTTATTTGAAGAGATGCTTTTTTAAAGGCAGTGCTCTTCTCCGATTTGTTTTCAGCTTTAGCTATCATTTCCATTTGTAGGTATGATGCTAGGCCGTTGTTAATTATCTTATTTTTTTCTAACTCCTCATAAACTAGCAAAAGTGTTTTAAAATTAAAGTTTTTTGTTTTTACTATTTCAACAACTTTATCGGAGACAGAAAAATTACCAGAGATTAAAGCTGTACGATAAACAGCTAGAAGTCTTTCTACATTACTATCTTCTTCAAGTAGAAATAAAACTTCTTTTAAGCAAATATTTTGTTTTCTTTGACGCTCCTTGGTATCGTCAATTACGGAATAATAATTAAAAACCTTCAATAAGCCATTTAAATTACCATTGGCCAATAATTTCATCTGGGGTAATAAAAGAATCTTTCCTTCTTTGGGAGATTTATTAAACAACTTATCCAAAGAATCAAAGCTAATTCTCAAATCAACCATCTTGGAAACAAAAATAGGATTATTTCTGTTTTTAGAAGAGGCCAAAATTTCACAAGCCCTTTCAGCTTTTTCTTCATCAGAAATAAGCTCCAACAAAGCCAAGAATGATCTCAGAAAAATACTAGGAAAATCATCACTTTTTATGCTAACAAGACGTAACTTTTCAAAAGAATTCTTGGAGAGTAGAAACATCTCTTCTAAAATAACATTTTTAATTTCCGGATCCATAGCCCGGCTTAAGGTGTTATTCAATTGATAAAAAGTTAAACCAAGTTGACGCATTTTAGACATCGCCAGATTCTTTAATTTTCGATCAGAACCATAGTGCAACAAAATTTCCAACCAATCTTCAATTCCCAAGACAAGCCTCTCTATTTTTCGAAAAAGCATTCTCTTAAAATTACTCCAATGTTTCTCATCATAATAATATTGAATCAACTCATTTTGAGGTAGTTCATAATTTTCAGCTACAGCCACAATTTCTCGACGCAGAAGTGAACCGGGTATAGCTCGACGATGAGTTCTGTTTATTTTTTTAAAATCATCGGACAAAGAAAGCATTTTTTTAGCTCCCCTGTTAAGACTCTTGTCATCAAGCTCAGCAAGACTAGAAAATTGTTCAGCTTGTGTGAATGTCTTTATCATTGAAAAAAGCTCTTCCAGCTTTGTCTCATCATGATTATTGCTGCATCTAATAACTTGTAATTTCTCTTCAAAAGAAAATCCTTTATTTTCCATTATTTTTAAAAAGCTCTCCTTTATTACCAAATCATCAGACAAGCGGAAACCTTCGTAAGCCTCATTAAAAGTAGTTACACAAAAAATCATTTCGTTTAGGGCCATGTCTCTGATATTCTTATTTGAATATCTGTTAATTTCAAAAAATTTTTTCCAAGAAACAAAACCTTTGGCCAAAAAATTTAAATGATTTTTTAACTCACTTCTACGATTTTCTGGTAAATAAAAATATAAACTAGCGAGGTCTTCCAAGTTTAAGTAAAGACCACCGAAAAACTCCACTACTCTATGAAAAAAATTAATTTGCTCAAGCACTTTAGCTTTTTGAGCAGAAAGTCCATTAAGTATTCTAACCATACTCAAACTAAGGACTAATCCCAAATTTCTGAAATCTTTTGTTTTCATGATTGTTATTTTTTGAGGTTATTATTCTATTTTTAAGTTACTTTAACTAAATTATTTAACTAAAAAATAATAAAGTTATTCTAAAAATACTATCATTTTATTTGTTAAAAGTCAATGAGTTTAGGTAATGTGCACACACATATTGCACTTTTTTGCTAAACTAGAGGCATATGA
>CAZNDY010000059.1:0-3708 GCA_964572055.1 uncultured Gammaproteobacteria bacterium | reverse complement strand
TGGTTTTGTTTCTTTTTTGCCGGCTTGGTTTATTATGTTTTTTTGGGGAAATATTCCTATGCCTGAAATCCTAGAATCTAAAACCCTCTTTCCAATTGAAGATTGGAATTTTTTGTCAGATTTGATAGTTTCTCTTGTTTTTTCGGCAATAGTTCTTTTGGCAGCCAATTCTGTGGCTGAAGAGAAAAATAAATGGACAAATGGCATTTCTTGGGCTTTACTCTTAATTTTATTTTGCTGGACGATTGGCTATTATGGTTTTTTCAGGAAAGTAGAGCCTCGAACGAGAAATCATCAAACCGTTGTTTATGATCCTAATCCTTTCAGAGATCAAACTCCAATTCATTCTCTTTATTTGGATAAAGGGGAGAAAAGCTTTTGGATTGATTGGAAGGTTGGATATAAGTTGGACACCTGGGGTAATTATCAGAACTATAAATTGATTTATGAAGATGGTTCGGTGGTTACTGTGAGGAGTGGAGAAATAACATACCTCCCTGATCCAAAAAAAAATACCAGGATCAGACTCGAATCATTGAGTGATGATCAAACAATCTATGTCTATCGAACAAGAATATAGATTTTAAAGGGCAAAGAAATTTGCCCTTTTTTATTTGCCTTTTTTGGAAAATAATGATAATATTAATTAGAGATATTATTAATTTTTTTACTTATGTTTAAAAAAATATTTGTTTTGTTTTTGTTTTTATTTTTATCATTTTTTTCTTTTTTAAATATTTCTTTGGCTCAAACTTCTGGCACAAACACACCACCGCCAGCCCCACCAGTTAGACTAGCCAATCCTTTGGGAGCTGGAGCAACTGCTCAAGGTGTTATTGGAAGTGTTATTGATAAAGTTTTGGGCGTGGTTGGTGCTCTAGCCTTGATTATGTTTATCTATGGAGGTATAACCTGGATGACTGCCATGGGTAATGATCAGCAAATTACTAAAGGTAAAAATATTTTGATGTGGTCGGCTCTAGGCTTGATAGTTATTTTCTCTTCTTACGCTTTAGTTAAATTTGTTCTTCAAGCTATCGGAGCTTAGTTTATATAAAAAAGTCTTCAAATTTATTTTGGAGATTTTTATTGTTGACATAATTTTATTTTACTGTAAAATATATTTATTGAATAAAAAAATGGGTCGATACCAAAGCGGTCAACTGGGGCAGACTGTAAATCTGCTGGCGTTAGCCTTCGCAAGTTCGAATCTTGCTCGGCCCACATATGTTAATTCATCCAGATAAAATTGGTAGGAGTTTTTTGAAGATTTTATTGATACTTTTCTTTTCACTAGGCTTGGTTATAATAATTTTAAACATTATTTAATATATGCCAGAATTACCAGAAGTGGAAACAATAAAAAACGGTTTAAGCCGTTTTGTTTTATTTAAAGAGATAAAAGATGTCTTTTTAATTGATTTTAAATTATTTTCTGGAACAGAAAAAGAATTGAAGAAATTAAAAAAAGATAAAATTTTTAAGATTGAAAGATTGGGTAAGGCTATTGTTTTTTTCTTTGAGAAAAGCAAGAAAAAGATGATAATTCATTTAAAAATGACTGGTCAGTTAGTTTATTTTTTACAAGAGAAAAATAATAGTTCTATTTTAACAGCTGGTGGTCATAGCGAAAAAAATCAAAAAAAATTAGATATAAAAGATTTTAAACATTTAAGATTTAAAATGTCTTTTGTAGATGGTAGTTTTTTAGCTTTAAATGACACCAGAAGGTTTGCTTATCTAAAATTATTAAGTGATGTTGATTTGGAAAAAATGAAAAATAGACTTGGTCTAGAGCCACTTTCTTCCGATTTTATTTTTGAGTCGTTTTTAAATGTTTTGAAAAACAAGAAAAAGAATATAAAAGCTTTTCTGCTTGATCAAAAATATGTTAGTGGAATAGGAAATATTTATGCTGATGAAATTTTGTTTGCTTCAAAAATAAGCCCATTTAGGAGTGTTGATAGCTTAAGCGATAAAGAAAAGAAAGCAATATATCAAAATATAAAAAGAATTTTAAAATTGGCCGTTGAGAAAAAAGGAACAACTTTTAATGATTATGTTGACGCAAGTGGTCAAAGCGGTGGTTTCTGGCCCTTATTAAAGGTTTATGGGCGAAAGGGAGAAAAATGCAAGACTTGTAGTGGCTTGATAATTAAGACT
Source organism: uncultured Gammaproteobacteria bacterium (assembly GCA_964572055.1). Classification (GTDB taxonomy): domain Bacteria; phylum Patescibacteriota; class Patescibacteriia; order Patescibacteriales; family UBA12465. The sequence continues at coordinate 1,545 of CAZNDY010000059.1, read as the reverse complement.
AAGTTAGCTGGCAGGGGAACTCATTATTGCCCTAAGTGTCAATGTTGACTTTCGCTGTTTATTTGTTATAATAGCTTTAGATTGCTGAATTAGCAGTTTATTTATAATTGTTAGGTAAAATATATGTCTCAAGACAACATGATAAAATTAGAATGTACTGAATGTAAAACAGTTACATACCATTCTCATAAAAATAAAAAAACTTTAAAAGCAGTTCGTTTAGAGTTGAACAAGTTTTGTAAATTTTGTCGAAAACACACTCCCCACAAAGAAACAAAATAATTTTTATAATAAAAAAAATGAAGAATGAGAATTTGGCTAAGCCATTTTTGATAGTTCTGTTAGTTTTAGCGATTTTCGCTTGCTACCTTATTTTTAAACCATTTCTGACTGAAATAGTTATTTCAGCCGTTTTGGTTTCTTTTTTTTATAGGCCATTTTTATGGCTTACTAAAAAGTTTAAAGGAAAAAAAGCCCCAGCTGCCTTGGTGATGTGCTTTTTAGTTTTGTTAATTGTTATTATTCCTATTAGTAATTTAATAATTTTTTCAGGTAAAAAATCTTTAACAGCTTATTCGGAGACAGTTAGCTTTATAAATAGTGCTAGTGATAATTTAAAAAGTAGCGTTCTATCTAACTTTGATTTTGTTAACCTAGAAGATGATAATGTTAAAAATTTCATTTTAAAAATGACGGAAACTATTAAAGATTGGATAGGTAAGGGCGCTACCAGCATTGTTAAGGGTACTACTGGATTTTTTGTTTCTTTGGTTCTAATACTTTTAACAATGTTTTTCTTTTTTGTTGACGGCGAAAGAATGGTTGATAAAATTAAGCATTGGTCACCTCTACCTAATAAATATGACGTTGAGTTGTTTAAAAAATTTAGAGAGGTTAGCTATACAGCAGTTATCTCAACTTTTTTAACAGCCGCTATTCAGGGTGTGATTGGTGCTATTGGTTTTATGATTGTTGGCTTACCAGCTTTTTATGCCGGTATTTTGATTGCTTTTTTCTCTTTAATCCCTTATATCGGTTCAATGATTATTTATGTTCCAGTTGGTATATTTTTAATAGTCACTGGTCAAGTGTTTAAAGGTGTTTTTGTTTTAGCTTGGGGATCAATTATTATTGGCAATACTGACAATCTTTTAAGAGCTTATTTGCTAAAAGGAAAATCTAAGGTAAATCCAATTTTTATTATTTTTGCTTTAATGGGTGGTATTGCTTTATTTGGTTTTTGGGGTTTAATTTTAGGTCCATTGGTTGTAGCTTTGTCAGCTACCATTTTTCATATTTACGAGCTTGAATTCGGCAAAGATTTAGAAAGATAAATCAGATATTTGACATTGTTGGGGCACTCAAGAAATTTATTATAAAAATTTTTAATAATTAATTATACAAATTTATGTTGGGACCAAAAACAAAGAAAAATTTAGAAGAAGCTTTTGCTGGCGAATCCATGGCTAGGAATAAATATGATTATTTTGCTAGTGCTTTTAAAAAGGCCGGATATGTTCAAATTGCTAATATTTTTGAAGAAAC
>CAZNDY010000058.1:0-3785 GCA_964572055.1 uncultured Gammaproteobacteria bacterium | reverse complement strand
TCTGAACCAGACGCTATTGCTATTCGTATCATTCCTAACCCAGAAAACTACAACATCCAACAATGGTATAGAATGCAAGGATTTACTGGTTCTCCTCAATCATTATTAGTTGATGGCTATAAAGCCATTAGAGATGGTCGTACAGTATACATCTCCGCCGCTAATATTGACCCAGATCAAGGTAAAATATATTTCAATATCTACCTCATATCATACAACCAAGAAGCTGATGATAATACTATAGATATTTTTGGTAAAATTTTAAGTAATTGGAGATTAAATACTAACTTAAAAGATAAGGTTGGCAATTGTACCATTTCTACTAAAGTTTGTAATTCATCCTCTGATTGTCCAAGTGGATATATTTGTGGTGGCTATGCTTCTGTTGATTCATCCCATTTAGAAGACAATAATGATATCAATAACTTAGGTCAAATTAGTCAAAAAAATCGTTGTATTATCGCTGAAGCTGACTACAATCAACCTCTAGTTAACACCCCAGCTTGTCTCCTAGATTCAGAATGTCCTAATAACCTCTTCTGTGATAGCCCTAAGGCTAAATTGATTAGAGATATGGACAGATTAGAGAAGTTAAATACTATCAAAGTTAAATTAGAGGCCTACAAAAACGCTAATGGCCATTATCCTATTTTATCCTCTGGAACTTATGTTCCTCATTTAGCTATTTCTTCTTGGCCTAGTTGGCAAAAAGTTTTTTTAAGTCAAATTAATTCTTCTGGTTTAACTGACAATATTAATCGTATTAGTTCTTGTTATGACGAGGAAAATAATTTTGATTTAACAACTTGTTGGGAAAACAATAAATCAGCCTTTTTAAACGTTAAAAATCCAGTAAACTTTACTAATTTTGTTTTACCAGAATACAGCTCAGTTTTTTCTTACGTTAGTGACCCTCAAGGACAAGTAGCTAGCTTGTATTCTCCTATGGAGTCAGCTGATTATTGGGGAACAGATTTTGATTTACCATCAGGTGAAAATACTAATGACTTTGAACCACCATATATCCCTATTGATGATGAATTACCACAATACAACAACCCTTACTTCGAAGAGGTATTATTATCTGGTCACAGTGGTCAAGAATTTAGTGGCTATATCAAAGCTAAAGATCCTAGAGGTCAAAGTTTAAACTGGTATATTTCTAGTTGTATCCCCGGCAAAGAACTTTATCCGGATGGAACAATTATTAATAATTGTTCTGATTTTAGTTGGTCTAGCTGGACACCTAACAAATTTCCAGCTAAAGAAAATAGCAACTCTGATGAAATGATTTATTTAAAAGCTACTAAAGCTGGAGAATCAGAAAGCATTAACTCTTCTAATATTACCACTAGAAACAAAAGATATATAGTTGGAGTTTCTATTAAAAATTCTTCTGGCTATGAAACTATTAAAAATTTCCCAATTTATATCTCTAATCAAAATCCTAATGTTCAAGCTAGTTCTGACTACAGCAAGGATTTAAGTTTGTATCAAGATTTTTCTTTCCCTATATCAATATCTGATATCAGTGGAATACAAACTATCAGTCTTTGTCATTTAGATTCTTCTAATAATTGTATTAACACTTGGGATTTAGATCCTAATACCTCTAAATCTCAAACTATTAATTTTACCAATAGCGCTCTTTTCAATGATAAATTAATTATGAATCTTTCTGCTTTAGGAGAAGATAATAATAGTTATTCTTTAAATATCGAAAACAAATATTCATTAAATACACCCAAGGTTTTTAACTCTAGTCATATTGGTACTCATAAATTTAAAATTACAGCTAAAGATCCTTATGGAGCTCAAACCTACAAATTTTTTAAAATTACCTTTACTGCTAATCCACCAGTAGTTATGTTTAATAATTGCTCTAACAATGCCAGTTTAAACAGCTCCTATTCTTGCCAAGTTTCCTCTAACAAACCAGGGGAAAGTCTTAGTGCTGAATCTTTAGAAAAACCTAGCTTTTTAAGTTTTAACACTAACACCAAAACCTTTTCTGGCACAGCTAGTGTTTTAGGAAATCACAAGATTAGAGTTAAGATTACTAATGATTTTGGTTTGTCAGCTGAAGGTTCACTTAACCTTAGTGTTTTTACTAAGCCAAGCGTTGAAACAATTTCTGCTTACGACATTGGGTCAAATCTTTTTACTTGCAGCGGAAGAATAGTCTCAGCTGGCGGTAATCAAACTGGAGGACATGGTTGTGTTGTCTCTACTAACTCTGCCAACTTAGATGTAACTAACACCGCTGCTTGTAATGCTAGCAATGGTTGTAGTTATGTAGCTATTATGCAAGATAATTATTCTTTTATTCATGTTAACGCTGGTTTAAATCGTAATACTAGTTATTATTATCGTGCTTACGGTACTAATTTAGCTGGAACTGCTTACGGGGCTACTAAAAGTTTTAAAACCAGAGCTGACTATCCTAAATTAACTGTTGACAATGAAAGTCTTTCAGGTGGCAGTATCAACTTCAGAGGTTCATTAGTAGATGATGGTGGTGGAGACATAATCTCTGGTACTAGTCGTATTTTAAAAATGGGTTTTGTTTGGTCTACTAATCTTTCAGCTCTAGAAAGTATAGCTGGAACCTGTACTTTAAATCCTAATAACTGTATCTTAGCTGATTCTCCTTATGTTGTTGGTAATTTTGCTAAATCAGTATCCGCTTCTAAATTTACTCCGGGTAAAACTTATTACTTTAAATCCTTTGCTTTAAACAAAGATTATGTAGGAGAAAGAATTGGTTTTAGTAATTACGACACTCTAACCCTTCCAACACCTCCTAGTGTTACCACTGTTAGTCCTAATACCATCACCACTTCTTCTGTTAAATCTGGCGGCAATATCTCCAATCCTAGCAGTATTACTATTAGTGAATGTGGTTTAATTTATTGGTCTAGTGATTCAGCCCATACTACAGGTGAAACAAAGGTAAAAGCTTCTTCTTGTTCTTCTAATTTTGAACTAAGCATTCCTAATTTATCACCAGGAGTTGCTTACAACCTAAAGGCTTACATCGCTAGTGATTTCGGAACTGTTTATGGTGCGACTTTTCCTTTTACCACCAAAATTAGCAAAAACATTACTTACAGTGGTAACGGTTCAACCAGCGGAACCCCACCAGCTACTCAAACAGCTAATGTTGGTGATAGTGTTATTATCTCTAGTCAAAATACTTTAGCTAAAACTGGTAATACTTTTGTTGGTTGGAGTACTAATGCAGAAGGAACAGGTAACTCTTACAATGTTAATGAAAGTATTTCTATGCCACCACTTGGTTTAAATCTTTATGCTAAATGGAAACCTGATGCATATACAGTTACTTTTAACAAAGATAATGGATCTGGTGGTAGTAGTAGTGTTACTGCTTATTATGGATCTTCCATGCCCTCAGCTACTGCTCCAACTAGAGATGGTTACAACTTTGGAGGTTATTATTCCGCTGTAAATGGAGGAGGCACACAATACTATACCAATACAATGGCTAGTGCTAGAACTTGGAATTTAGCCGCTAATACCACCTTGTATGCTAAGTGGACATCAACTAGCTACACTGTTACATTTGATAAGCAGGGAGGAAGAGGGGGTTCTAATTCTGTTACAGTTGCTTATGGATCTCCTATGCCTTCAGCTACTGCTCCAACCAAAGCTGGTTATACGTTTGATGGTTATCATGACTCTAGTAGCGTAAAAGTAGCTTATTACAGTAGTTCAATGAGTAGTGTTAGAAATTGGGATAAAACAAGTAACGCTACTTTGTATGC
>CAZNDY010000057.1:0-3892 GCA_964572055.1 uncultured Gammaproteobacteria bacterium | reverse complement strand
ACTAAATCTGGCATGGACTCAGAAATGGATAGCGCTCAAGCTATAGCTGGCGGAACTCAAATAACTAGCCTGAAAGAAAGAGATTTAGAAGATTTAAAAAAAATTCAAAATGTTAAAAATGGTTATGGGGCTGTTTTGGGTCAAGAGACGGTTTCTTATCTTAATGAATCAAAAAGAAGATTTGTTTTTGGTGTTAGTGCTAGTTATATCGATATTGATAGTACAGAGGTTGAGTTTGGTAGTTTTTTTACGGAAGAAGAAGATAAATCTCTTGCTCAAGTTGTTGTCTTAGGATCTAAGGTTGCTGAAGATATATTTAAGGGGGGAGAAGCTTTAAATAAGGATATAAGTCTCGGAAAATCAAAGTATAAAGTAATAGGCATTTTAGAAGAAAGAGGGGCTACTTTTGGTTTAGATTTTGATCAAATGATTTATTTGCCAGTTCGAACTTTACAGAAAAAAATACTTGGCACGGATTATTATATGTATATGACGCACGAACTTTATGATGCTAGTCAGGCCGAAGAGACGGCTGAAATCGCTAGAGATATTTTAAGAATAAATCATAATATTTCCGATCCTGATCGAGATGATTTTAGAGTTACTACTATGAAAGAAATGTTAGAAACTACTAGCACCATAACTAATGGAATAACAATTTTGCTTCTTTTAATTGTAGCTGTTTCCTTGATAGTTGGTGGGGTTGGAATTTTAAATGTGATGTATGTGATAGTTTCAGAGAGAACTCCGGAAATTGGACTGAGAAAAGCAGTTGGCGCCAAATTTAGAGATATAATGACTCAATTTTTAGTAGAGTCAGTTCTCATAACCTTAATTGGCGCTTTTTTTGGAATAATTTTAGGAATATTTTTTTCTTTTTTAATTTGTGTAGGAGCTAATTATTTTGGTTTGGAGTGGAAATTTGTTGTACCACTTAAGTCTTTTGTAGTTTCTATACTTTTTGCTATTTTCTTTGGTGTTATTTTTGGTATTTTCCCGGCTAGAAAAGCGGGAAAGCTTAATCCAGTTGAGGCTTTGAGGAAAGAATAATAAGTTATAAAAATTTTATAATTAATTTACGGTAATTTTACAGATAGATTTGTTATAATATGGATATGAAAAAAGAAAATAATAAGAATAGTAAAATAATTATCTATAAAACAAGTAAGGGCAAAGGTGAATTAAAGGTTTTTTTAGATAAAGAAACAATTTTTTTAACTCAGCAACAAGTTGCTTTTCTTTTTGATGTGCAAAAACCAGCGATTTCTAAACATGTAAAAAATATCTTTGATTCCGGTGAACTTAATAAAAAATTAACTGTTTCCATTTTGGAAACAGTTCAAAAAGAAGGTGGGAGAAATATTTCTCGTAAAATTGAATATTATAGTTTAGATTTGGTTTTGTCTATTGGTTATAGAGTTAATTCGAAAAAAGCTACTCAATTTCGTATTTGGGCAACTGAAGTGCTAAAGAATCATATAACCAAAGGGTTCACTATTAATAAAAATAGAATAAAACAGAATTACGATGATTTTTTAAAAACTATAGAAGATATAAAAATTTTATCAAAAGATAATAAAAGAATTAAAACTGGTGATATTTTAGAATTAATCAAATCTTTTTCTTATACCTGGTTTTCACTTGATAAATATGATAAAAACTCATTTCCAAAAATAGGAACAAAAAGGAAGATAAATGTTACGGCTAAAGAAATTTATGGTGACTTGCAAAAACTTAAAGAAGAATTGATTGAAAAAAGGGAGGCCAGCAAAATGTTTGCTCAAGAAAAACAATCAGGTAGTTTAGAGGGTATTGTTGGTAACGTTTTTCAAGCTGTTTTTGGAGAGGATGTTTACAAAACAATAGAAGAAAAAGCAGCTTATCTTCTTTATTTTGTTATTAAAAATCACCCCTTTAATGATGGAAACAAGAGAAGCGGAGCGTTTGTTTTTATTTGGTTTTTAAATAGAGTGGGTTTTGATTTTAAAAATAAAATTAATCCTGAAACTTTAGCAACGTTAACCATTCTTGTGGCCGAATCAAATCCTAAGGATAAAGATAAAGTGATTGGAATTATTTTGCTTTTGCTTAATTGTCATTGATATTAAAATTAAGGAACATATTCTCAACCAAGCTTAAGGCTTGGTTTTTTTATTGCTATTGACAAAATAATTCAAATATGATATAATACGACATTAGTACCTTGATAATCTGTAAAACTTAGTTACAGCTAAAAGATAGTTAAAAATATTTAAAATAATTATTTTTTAGCTGTAACTAATAGTAGTTATAGTTCCTGTCTCGGATAAGAGCAAAGCTAAAAAAGCGCAAGCAAGCGCAAGGAGGTTATAATGACAAAAATATCAGAATTTGCTTCAGCCGACTTAACTGTTGGCCAAATTAACGCTATTGTTAAAAAACTTGGCGGCTATGAAGGCGCTCTTCGTTTCCTTCGAGGTGAAACTTTAATTACCGAGCCCGAGAGAAAATGGCGGGAAAATGATGGAGTAATATACTTATCTGTCACTTCCGACGGTACAACGGGTCCAGAATGGATTGTTCGTTTGGAAAAAAAAGGTTTCCGTGTAAACGATTATGCTAAAAGCGTGCTCTGTTCGGAAGACTTCAAACCGACCTCTGGTGTCACTACTGAGATCGCCATTCTCAAAGGAATGTTGTTTGAAGACAGTAATCGCGTTACTAATAAAATCCGCATTGAAGCTGAAAATCGTAAATTGACTAAGCCAAATGCCGAAATAGCCTGCTTAATCCGCGAAAACTTCTCGGATGAAGAAATTGAAGCTATGGGACTTTACTGGATCGTCACCATGCATGAACCAATTAAAGATTCTGACGGCGATCCGTCGCTGCTCGATGTGGGTCGCTTTGGCAGTGGTTCCTGGTTGTACACGTACTATGGCAAGTCTGACGGCGAGTGGCTTCGCGGCGGTGGGTTCGCGTTCGTCGTACGCCAAGTTTCGGGCTCTTAGTCCTTTGGCCCTTGATTTCTTTGGGTCTTAGCTTTTAGCCCTTTGAATTTTTAGCCTTGAATTGTGTAAACAATTTGAGGCTATTTTTTTTGTAAATTTTGTGAATATGTTAAAATATAATTAGTCAAAGTGAATATGTCATCAATTAAGGTTTATGACCACAATGATGAGTATTATTATTTTGAGAATATCTTTAGTTAAGGCTGTAGGTAGAGTGAAATAATAATTCTATATAACGAAACTTGGTGCAAAATGTTATGGCATTATAATGCCGAATAATATTCAGCCTATTCAAGTATTTGAAAGGTGGTGATACTGATGGTATTTTGCATAATTCTGACGGCGATCCGAAACTGCTCAATGTGAATCGCAATGACAATGGTTCCTGGTTGAACACGAACTATGACAAGTCTGACGGCAAGTGGCTTCGCGACGATGGGTTCGCGTTCGTCGTTTCGCAAGTCTCTCAAAAACTCCTCTATTTTTTTATAGAGGAGTTTTGTTTTACAATTTGTCCACTCCAACCTCCCAACATACGTCCCATTTCATCAATTTTTTCGGAGAGTATTAAATATTTTTTATTGTCCAATGATTTGGTTTCCCAGAGAATCAAAAGCAATAATTTTAAAGTATCATTTTTTCTAATAGCAGTTTTTATATAAAATATTTTTTCATCTTTATTTGTGTATAACGCACCAGAAATAAATTCTATTATTTCTATAAAAAGATTATCTATTTTAATACCAAGACTAAAACGATGTTCTTTCGGTAAAATTTTGAAATAAGAATACCACAGAAGATATGTATCTTTGCTTTTTTGAAGAAGTGGAGCTTTTGCAAATTTACGGGGGGGGGGTAGAATTAGAGGTATGAAAATTAAATTGACTCATAAATTTGAAGAT
>CAZNDY010000056.1:0-4103 GCA_964572055.1 uncultured Gammaproteobacteria bacterium | reverse complement strand
GATAAAAGATCTTCTTTAAATATGAATAAACCTAAAAAATAAGCCAAAAAAACAGCTACACCACCCAAAAGTGGAGTTGGTTTTTTATGTATTTTGCGATTACCATCTGGTTTATCTACTATTTTAAAATAAATAGCTATTTTTTTTATAAAAAAAGTAAAAAAAACAGAAACTATAAAAAATATTGTAAAATATAACAAAAACATCTTTTTATTTAATATTAAAACTATTAATATTGACTATTTAATGAATAACTGATACAATTAATAAAGGTTCATTTAAATAAAATATATAATTATGGTGGAAACGGAAAAGAAATGTCTTATTGACAACGCAGAAGCTGAAGAAGTTCAAAAAAAATTAGCTCAAAAAATTAATTCGGCCCGAAAAGCTATTAAGCTTTTCGAATCGGGAAAAGTTGAGGCAGCCTATAATAAGGCCCTAAAAGAAGCCGAGGCAATACCTAACGAAATGGAACGGGACTTCAAAGTTTCTATCATCGAAGAAGAGCAGCAAAACAATATCAAAGTTTATGCAGCTGCCAAGATGTTTGTGAAAAACTACAGTCAATATCAATAAGGCACGCCCACCGCCCTCACATCAATATAAGTGAGGGCTTTTTTTATATATTTTTTCCTCTATCAACTCGAATATTTCCATTTTCATCTATAAAAACAGTATCCCTTCTTTTTAAGCTTCCAGCTAAAATTAAATTAGCAATTTCATTTTCAATTTTATCTTGTAACAAACGTCTAAGTGGCCTAGCCCCAAATTTAGGATCATAGCCATCTTCTGCTAACTTCAATAAGCCATCTTCATCATACAACAAAAACACCCCTTTAGATTCCAGGCTTTTAGCTATCTTCTTCACCATTATTTTAGCAATAGCCAAAACATTTTCAATGGTTAATGGTTTAAAGACAATAATACCATCAAAACGATTTATCAACTCTGGTCTCATTACTTTATTTAAATGGTTATCAATCAGCTCTTGTTTTATAATAGCTGTTTCTATTTGATTTTTTACCGCCTCTTGAATAAACAAAGCTCCAGCATTAGAAGTGGCAATAATTATAGAATTAGTAAAATTAATTGTTCTGCCCTGTCCATCAGTTAAACGACCATCATCTAAAATTTGCAAAAATAAATTTAAAATATCAGGATGAGCCTTTTCCACTTCATCAAACAAAATCAAAGAAAAGGGATTTTTTCTAACAGACTCTGTCAAATATCCCAAAGTTCCATCAACATCTCCAATCATTTTTTTAACACTATCAAAAAGCTGATACTCACTCATATCAAGACGAATCATGTAATCTTCTGCCCCAAAATAAATTTCTGACACCGATTTAGCTAACTCAGTTTTTCCAACACCAGTTGGGCCCAAAAACAAAAAACTAGCAATTGGCCTATTACCCTCCCTTATTTGAGCTCTAGAACGCCTCAAACTGCCGGAAACAGCCACAACTGCCTCTTCCTGTCCAATCATCCTCTCATGAATTTTTTCCTCTAAACTAAGCAATTTTTCACTTTCGGAAGCTGAAACCTGAGAAACTGGAATACCGCTTATATCACTAATTATTTCAGCAATATCTTCTTTGGTGCATATTTTTTTACTAGGATCTTTTTGAGATAATTTAGAATTTCTAACAGCCACTGATTTAATAATATTAACTGCTTTTTCCGGTAGAAACTTGTCATTAATATATCTACTAGAAAGATTAACGGTTTCTTCTAAAGAATTATAATCAAAATAAATTCCATATTTACTTTCAATCCAAGAAATTTTACTCTCAAGCATATAAATAGCATCATCAATTCCCGGTTCATTTATTTTGATAGGTGCCATAACATTAGAAATAGCCCTACCTTCTAAATATTTAGAGTAATTTTCAGTGGAAACAGAGGCTAAACAATAAAAATTTTGTCTACTCAAAGTTTCCGCCAAAACCTCTGATAATTCTAAGCTTTCTTCTGAGCCAGCAGTGATGCCCATCATGTTTTGAATATTTTCAATATACAAAATAACATTTTTTGATCTAAGTATTTCATTAATAATAATCATCATTCTTTCCTCGGCCACAGAAGGAGAAGCACCACTAATTAAACGAGACAAATCAAGCTCTACTAATCTCTTATCTTTTAAAAATTTAGGAACTTCTTCTTTAACCATTAATTGAGCCAGACCTTCAATCATGGATCGTTTTCCAGTACCAGTTGAACCAATTAACAAAACTCCATTTTGTTCACTCTCAAAAGCTTCAAAAATTTGTTTCATTTCTTTATCTCTAGCCACACAAGCTTCAAAATAGCCATACTTAGCCATTACAGTTAAGTCTCGAGAAAAATAATCTAGAGTTGGAGTGGCAATAGCCGTATAAGCTTTATTCATGCCACTTCCTGGTTTCAAGCGAGCCATTTTTTTAAAAATCTTATAGTCACGATACATTTGATCGTTAATTCTAAACCACTTGACCGCATTTTCAATTTTATTTTGAGAAATATCTAACTCATACAATATTTCTTGCAAAAGTTCATTTTTTTCGTAACAAAAAGAAACAATATTTAAAACACCAATACTTTCATGCTTGTTTAAATAAGCATCATAAAAAGCTGAAAGCAGTATTTCTTGAACATTATCCGATAAGATTATTTTTTCATTGTTTTTTCTTTGCAATTCTGGATTATCCAAATATTTCTTTAAAAGCCCTAAAAGCTTATTAACATCAACATTCAGTCTAATTAATAAATTTTTAATAGTAGAAGACTCGCACAACAAACAAAAAAGATGTAAGGTTCCTAACTCCTTTTGATTAAATCTTCTGGCTAATAAGTAAGCATTTTCTAAAATTAATAAAGCCTCTTCGCTTAAAGCCAAAGAGACATCAATTTTAGGAAGTTTATTATAATCATTAAAGTTACCAGTCTTCTTTTTTTTGATTTTTTTTATTTTTTTTAAAGAAAATTTTTTTTCACTTATTCGATAAATAATAAAAGCATCAAAAAATATTGAAACCAGAAAAAAAGAAATAAAAATTGAGTCACTTTTCCAAAAATAAAATAAATCCAAAAAACCAAAAGCAGGTAAGCTAAAATTAAGATATAACCAATAGCAGAAAGAAAGTAATCCAGCCACACCTAATAAATAACTTAAAAAATTAACCACAATATCAACTCTTTTTTTTAGTCTCCTTAAAGTTATTAAAGATAATTTTAAATCTTGTCCAAAAAAAAGAAGATTATTCAAAAATAAAACAGCAGTTCGACCATCCCTCTTTTTAAAAAAGTCCTCTTTTTGAAAAAATTCTAAATTGTTTTTATCGTCACTCATATTTTAATTAAAAATTCTGATAAAAATTAAATAAAAAACAATCGGCAATATAGATAACCAAAAAACAATAGCTATAATTGATAAAATAACAAAAAAAATAAAGGCAATAAAACGGAAAATTATTTGAAATATTCTAATAACAAAACTAATAGCTCTTCCCGTAAAATCGCTCTGTCCATACATTGGGGTAAAAAGATTTTTAATCCAAGTACCAGCTCCAATTATCGTCCATTCATCTCGCAAAAAACAACCAACCCCACCTAAAAAGCGCAAAAAACCAACCGTATACCACCACAGCGGAAAATAAACAAAATCCCAAACAATTTGTATTGATATTTTACTTAAATAAAAGAAAAAATTGTTGTTCATATGAAATAATATTAACAAATTATTAATAAATTAGCAAAATATTACCACTTCTCGTTGTTTAGGACATGATTTTCACCTAACTCACAAATAATTAGGTTTACGACATTGTTTTTATCATATTCTTATTGTCATCCCAACTAAAATTGGGTTCAGGCTTAACACCATTTCCCTCGCCACCCCAGCAAAACGTTAATAATATATCATTATAAATATCTATCTAGATAGTATAGCAAAAATAAATTAATATTATTAAATTTAAACAACTTTTATAAAAATTAATATTTTTTAGCATTTATAATTGACTTTTTAAAAAAATTTTGCTATTTTTAAAAACTGTTTTTATAGTTCTTTTAAAAAATAAACCAAAAAAACAAGGAAAATGAACATTAATCAAGTTATTGAC
>CAZNDY010000055.1:0-4239 GCA_964572055.1 uncultured Gammaproteobacteria bacterium | reverse complement strand
TAAAAGACTTGGAAAATAATAAAAAAATTGATTTAATGATTTCTGGCCATACTCATGCTGGTCAAATAAGACTACCTATAGTTTATAAGAAAATAATTCCTAGTGAATATAATTTTGATAAAGGTTTTTATAGTATTAACAACATTGATTTATTTGTAACTTCTGGTGTTGGCAATGTTGCCTTGCCTTTTAGATTGTTTAATCCGCCGGAAATTAGTGTTATAGATATAAGTTATTAAGAATTGAGAATATATAAATAAAATCAGTTTTAAAGCTGATTTTTTTAAGAAGTATAACTATTGACTTTAGATAAAAAATATGTTATAGTCAAAAGATATATTTTTTAAACAAAAAGAAGAGAGATGACTACATTTTTAAATAAAATAAATATTTTTTTAGTTTTGGTTTTTGTTTGTTTTTTTATTGGAACAAAGAATGTTGGAGCTGTTTATGAAAAAGATGTTTATCCTAAATTAGCTAATTATTTTTTAAAGTGGACTATTGCTGACTATGAAGTTAATGAATTGGCCAAGTGGGATCTTTTGGTGTTGGATATGGAGGTTCAGATTAACAGTAAAAGCAATTTAAAAAAAATAAGAGAATTAAATCCAGATATAATTATATTGGCCTACATAACCTCGCAAGAGGCTAATGCTAATATTTATTCTAGTCAGTGGAGTCACAATGCAACTCTTCGAAAGAAATTAGCTGATAACATTATAGATTCTTGGTGGTTGAAAAATAAAGATAACAGCAGAACAACTTTTTGGGAAGGGACTTATCTTTTAAATATTACTGATGGTGCTGGAGTTAACTCTCGTGGTCAAAAGTGGAATGACTATTTACCAGAGTTTGTTGACAGGGAAATAATTTCAACAGGTTTATGGGATGGGGTTTTTTATGACAATATTTGGGGTGATATAGCTTGGGTTCGAGGTGATTTTGATGCTAACAATGATGGGCGTGGTGATTCTATTTCTGAAGTTAATAATGCCTGGTCTAGTGGTGTTAAAAAAATGCTTAAAAAAACAAGGGAATTAATTGGCTCAAAATATTTAATTCTTGGTAATGGAAAAGTTTATGATGGTTATCAAGGGCTTTTAAATGGTGTAATGTTGGAAGGTTTTCCATCCTCCTGGGAAAGTAATGGTAATTGGGATGGTATATTAAAAACATATTCTGGTGTTAGTCAAAAAAATAATTCTCCTAAAATTACAATAATAAACTCTTATAGTAGTCGTCAATCTTATCAAAAAATGAGGTTTGGTTTAGCTAGTGTTATGATGGAGAGTCATGGCTATTTTAGTTTTGACTATGATGTTTCTAGTCATGGACAAGTTTGGTGGTACGACGAATACGATGTTAGCTTGGGCAAAGCTCAGTCTACTGCTTATGATTTACTTAATAAAGGCAATACAGTTTATAAAAAAAGTCTTTGGAGGCGTGATTTTGAAAATGGAGTTGTCATTTTAAATTCTAGTGACAAAGAGCAACTTTACGTTTTCAAGCAAGAAGAATTTCAAAAAATAAATGGAATTCAAGATAGAACCATTAATAATGGCTCTATTATTAATTTTATTAAAATAAAGCCAAATGATGCTGTTATTCTTTTAAAAAGAATTTCTTCGGTGACTACCATTAAAAATAATAGCTTTAATAATGGTGATTTTATTAGAGTTTTTGATAATAAGGGACAACAGAATCGTTCTGGTTTTTTTGCTTATGTAGATAGTCAGCCGGCCAATTCCCAGATACTTATTAGTGATATTGATAATGATGGGCGAGATGAAACTTTAGTTAATAGTAATGGTCTTATTTCTATTTATAAAAATGGACAGAAAGTTAGGGAATTTAAACCTTATGATGGAAAATTTACTGGAGATATCTCTTTTGCTGTGGCTGATTTAGATGGCGACAAGACTAAAGAAATAATCACTGGGGCTGGTCAAGGCGGTGGCCCACATGTTCGAGTTTTTAATAAAGATGGCAAGCCTTTAATTGGAGGTTTTTTTGCTTATGATAAAAATTTTAAAGGTGGTGTTAGAGTGGCTGTTATGGATTTAGATGGTGATAAGGTTCAAGAAATAATAACAGCCGCTGGTCAAGGCGGTGGCCCACATATTAGAATTTTTAATAAAGATGGCAAGCCTTTAATTGGAGGTTTTTTTGCTTATGAACAAAATTTTAGAGGTGGTGTTTCTTTGGCGGTTGGGGATATTGATGGAGATGGTAAAAAAGAAATACTAACCGCTCCTGGAGCCGGAAGATCTCCTGAAGTTAAAATTTTTAACAAAGATGGTAAAAATTTAAATTCTTTTATGGCTTATGAAAATGATTTTAGGTCTGGGTTAAGGATAATGTCGGATGATTTAGATGGTGACAAGAATTTTGAAATATTAGTTGGAACTACTAGTTTTTAATTAATTTAGATTGCTTTTAGCTTAAAAATTGAGTATAATTAAATTATAAAAATATGATAAAAAATAATTCAGACAAATTAAATAAAAATAATGAAAATGCTGAAATAGAAATAGTAGAAGTTGAAAATAGGAGTGGCTCTATGATTGAATCCAGAGAAGATCAGTCTGTTCGGCTTGGTCCAGATGGTATTGATGTTAAAAAGGGTGGTAATTTTGTTATTGGCAGTTTAAATTTGATAGGTGATTCTATCAAAAAAAGACATGAAAGACATTATCAGGAAAATTTTTGGCATTTAGTTGCTGACATTATTCTTGTTTTGATAATAATTGCTTTAATAGTTTTTTCTATTTTTTCTTTTGGAGCTGGAAAGGATGATAAAGTTTTATTAAAAGTTAGTACTGATGATCAAAATATTATAGCTGGACAATTAAAAACCTTTGAGCTGGAGTATCAAATTAAAGAAGATTTAAAAGAAAACTTTATCAAGGTTGAGCTTCCTAGAAATTTTATCTTGGAAAGTGTTAGCCCTAGTAATTACTATAATCAGGAAAAGAACACTTTTTACTTAGATGATTTAAGTAATGGAACTACTGGTAAAATTAAAATAGATGGGTATGTTATTGGAGAAAAGGGTGACCATCAAATGATTTCTTTTAATTTTAACTGTAATAAATGTGGTAAAGATGGTGTTTTAAGCTCTTATTTTTATAATATTAATAAATATTTAGCTGATGTTAGCATTTCTTTCCCAGAAAAAATTTACTCCAATACAGAAGTCGAAGCTAAGGTTAAAATAAAAAATAATGCTAGTCGTGATCTAAATCATGTTGAACTATTTTTTGGTGATGACGTTGAAATAAAAAAATCTGACTTAAGAATTGAAGATAATAGGTTGATTTTAGAAAAAATAGATGCAAAACAAGAGTTTGAATATTTGGTTTTTTTAAATCCTAAAAATGAAGAAAATATTAACTTAAAACCTAGACTATCTTTTAATTTTTTAAATGATAGTCTTTATTTGGATTTAGCGGACATAAATAAATCAATAAGTAAGCCAGAAATAAAATTAGGAATTTCATCTAATCAATCATTACTTAAAACTGGAGAAAAAATTGCTTATAAATTTGAATATGAAAATCAAAATAGCCAAGCAATAAAGGATATTTCTTTTAGGTTAAATTCTGGTCAGCTTGGTTTATTTTTATCTTCCGTTGAAATTTTAAACGCTCCTAATAATGTTAGTTTAGAAAATAATATTATTAAAATTGAAGATTTGGTTCCAGGGGAAAAACAAAAATTAGAATTGCTTGTTTTGTTTGAAAGAAGGCAAATTTTATCCAATCAAGAAGCTTTATTGGTAGCTGATGTTGAATATCAAATTAATAATCAAAATGTTAAATATACCGCCTATTCTTCAAGGACAAAAATGGTTTCGGACGTTTTAACTAATGTTTCTGCTCGATATTATAGTGAGCAAGGTGATCAACTGGGCGTTGGTCCTTTACCTCCGGCAGTTGGCATGGCTACAAATTATTGGTTATTTTTGGAATTTAATAATTCTGGTAATAAATTGAAGGATTTTGTTTTAACAGCAGAATTGCCGGACAATGTTTATTTTTCTGGTAATAAAAGAGTTTTAGATGGTAGTTTGAATTATGCTGAAATTGGCAAAAGAGTGATTTGGGAAATTTCCGAAATAGAGGGTGGAATTAATAAATACAGAGCTAACTTGGAAATAATTTTTATTCCAGAACAAGAAGATTTGGGTAAAGTTGTTGATTTGGTAAAAAATATTAAATTTACCGTATATGACGAATT
>CAZNDY010000054.1:0-4241 GCA_964572055.1 uncultured Gammaproteobacteria bacterium | reverse complement strand
TCTCCACTCACTCAAAAAGACGCCATTTTGGCGTCTTTTTTCGTTCGCGGAGAGGGAGGGATTCGAACCCTCGGTACCCGTTAAGGCACGACAGTTTTCAAGACTGTTCCATTCAACCACTCTGGCACCTCTCCAATATTTTAGATAACAAATCTAATATAAAATATTTAAAATAAAAAATCAAGACCAAACAAAAATGAGCCGTTATGACTCATTTTTATTTATTAAGAATTTATTTAGAAAAAATATTTCTCATCCAACCAAATAAACTAAAAACTTTTTCTGATTTATTTAAATCTTGCTCTATTTCAGCTCTAGCTTCTTGTATTTTTTCAATCTGTTCCTGCACTTTTTCCTGATCAACAATATTAGTTAATTGACTTCTAACATTTTCTAATTGGGTCAACTCATCCTGGTTTTCTTGTAAAATTCTTCTAGCATTTTTTATTTCCTCACTATCTGGACCAAAAACAAATCTCATCAATTTATTTCTATTCTGTATTTTTTCTAAACTAGCCTCAATTTTTTCTTGAGTTTTTTCTTGATTTTGAGCCATTACTCTCACCTGATCTCCAATTCCACCACTTCTTTCAGCCACCTTCAGCATTTCTTGTACGGCATTGGCTACTTGGCTTCTCCTTTGAATAGCATTTTCCAGTCCTTTAGTTTTAACATTCTTTTTATTTAAACTGCTTTCTTGTTCGTTATCTCCCTCCTCTTCAATTTCAACCTCAATTTTATCTTCAACTAAAATATCTTCTTCAACAACAGGATTACTTCTCATTGAATTTGAAGCTGCTCCCTCCATACTTGAATTACCCCTTCTTTCCCCAGCTTTAACATTATTTAAATTAAAAAGAAAAAAAGAAAAAATTATAAAGAGAGCTAAAAAACTAATTTTTTTAATTTTCATATTTCTTTTCTCCCGATTAAATAAGCCTTGAGCTTGATTTAAATCTTAATGAGAACTAATAATAATATATCAAAATTATAACACAAAAAAAGATAAAAAACAATTTAAGCAATAAAAACAGTCCTTAAATTGACCAATAACATTAATTTTGTTAATATAAGCCTATAATTTTATTAAAAAATACTAAAAATATGGCCAAAGAAATGGATAAAACTTACGATTCAGCTCAATGGGAAGATAAAATTTATGAAATCTGGGAAAAGTCAGGTTATTTTAATCCTGATAATTTAAATTTAGAAGAAAACGCTCCCAATTATACCATAGTTTTACCACCACCAAACATTACTGCTAAATTACACCTTGGCCATGCCTCTACTATTGCTATTGAAGATTTATTTATCAGATATCATCGCATGAAAGGATTCAGAGCCTTGTGGATACCCGGAACTGATCATGCGGCTATTGCCACTCAAAATGTGGTTGAGAAAAAAATATTAAACGAAGAAGGTAAAACTAGGCATGACCTAGGCAGAGATGAATTTTTAAATAGAGTTTGGCTATTTTTAAAAGAAACACAAGGAATTATTTTAGATCAAACCAAAAAAATGGGAGCTTCAATTGATTGGAGTAGAACTGCTTTTACCCTAGACGAACAAAGACAAAAAGCCGTTAAAAAAATGTTTATCGACATGTATAATGAAGGAATTATATATCGCGGCGAAAGAATAGTTAACTGGTGCCCAAGATGCAAATCAACTCTAGCTGACGATGAAGTAGAATACAAAGAACAAAAAGCTGGTTTTTACACCTTTAAATATGATAAAGATTTTCCTATTGAAATTTCCACTACTAGGCCAGAAACTAAACTAGGAGACACTGCAGTAGCTGTTAACCCTAAAGACAAAAGATATGAAAGGTATATTGGCAAGACAATAAAAGCTAATTTTTGTGGGCAGGAATTAAATTTAAAAATAATTACTGATCATAATGTTGATATGGAATTTGGAACTGGAGCATTAGGTGTAACCCCGGCACATTCTATGATTGATTGGCAAATGGCTCAAAAAAATAATTTAGAAAGTATTAAAGTTATCAACGAAGATGGTTTGATTCATCCTGGATTTAATAAATTTTCTGGCAAAAAAGCCTTAGAAGCCAGACAAATGATTATAGAGGAATTAAAGAATGAAGGACTAATAAGCGAAGAAAAAGAAATTGATAATAACTTGTCTGTTTGCTATCGCTGTGGAACAGCAATTGAACCAATACCATCAAAACAATGGTTTGTTAATGTTGATAAAAAAATAGAAAAACTTGGAAATAAATCTCTCAAGGAAAAAGCTATTGAGGTTGCTCAAACTGGAAAAATAGAATTTATCCCTGAAAGATTTTCTAAAAGATATTTAGATTGGATGGAAAATTTACATGATTGGTGTATTAGTCGTCAAATTTGGTTTGGTCATCAAATACCTGCCTGGCATAAAGACGACGAAGTTTATGTTGGCGAAAATAAGCCAGAGGGAGATGACTGGGAGCAAGACCCAGACACGCTAGACACTTGGTTTTCTTCTGGTATGTGGACTTTCTCCACTTTAGGTTGGCCAGATAATTTTCCAAAAGAAAAAAAAGAAGGTGATCTAAAAAAATATCATCCAACTCAAATGTTAGAAACTGGTTATGAAATAATAACTCTGTGGGTTTCTAGAATGATTATGATGTCATTTTTTGCACTAAATGAAATACCTTTTGAAAAAGTTTATTTACACGGAATGGTATTAGATAAAGATGGTAAGAAAATGAGTAAATCTAAAGGCAATGGAATTGACCCAATTGACATCATCAATCAATTTGGTACTGACTCTTTAAGATTGTCCTTACTATTAGGAAATACCCCTGGAAATGACATGAGAATTAGTGAAGAAAAAATTTCCAGTTCTCGTAATTTTATTAATAAGCTTTGGAATATTAGTCGCTTTATTATCAGTAATAGCCAAAGCTTCGATGATAATTATAATGAAGATAAATTAAACTTAAGCGACAAATGGTTATTAAACAGATTAAACCAAACCATCAAAACCGTTAATCAAAATATAGCTGACTATAAATTTTCTTTAGCTGGAGAAGATCTTAAAAATTTTACCTGGAACGATTTAGCTGACTGGTATTTAGAGGCTAAGAAATTTGAAAAAGATGATAATAACGAAAAAATATTGATGTTTGTTTTAAAGAGTGTTTTAAAGTTATGGCATCCTTTCATACCTTTTGTAACTGAGGTTATCTGGCAAGAATTAAATGAAAAAAAACTTTTAATGATTAATAAATGGCCAGTAGAAAATAATATTAATTTTGAAACAGAAGAAAGTAATTTTGAACTAATTAAAGAAATTATTACTTCAATTAGAAATGCCCGTTCAGCCAACAAGCTTGAACCAGCCCAAAAAGTTCAAGCCATAATTATTGCTGGGGAAAAAGAAGAAATAATTAAAAACCAAGAACATCTAATAAAAAGCTTAAAAACAGGTGTTGAGGATATTGAATATTCTAATGATCGCCAAGAAATACCAGAAAAAAATACAGTTTTAATAAGTATTGGAGATATAGAAATATATTTACTAGGAGCAATTGATGAAGAAAAGGAAAAAATAAGACTAGCCAAGGAAAAAGAAAATTTAGAAAAAATGATTGCTATGTTAGAGAAAAAATTAAGCAATAAAGAGTTTGTCGAAAACGCCCCGGAACAAATAGTGAACAATGAAAAAGAAAAATTGGAGAAATACAAAACAGAATTAAATAAAATAAATTAATAATCACAAAAAAAAGAAGCGTCAACCAAGGACACTTCTTTTTTTTATAAAGCCTAATTAATTCCTTAATCAATTCTCATTGCCTCAACTTTTAATTTTTTGGGCATTTTTTCAATAGCATATCTCAAGGCGGTTCTGGTCATTTCTTTTTTGTTTTCCATCACAAAATCAAAAACTTGTCTTTGATGAAAATTAGCAGCTACTTTCAACATCCAGCCATAACCTTTTTGCACTAAATCCTCTTTGTCCTTCATTAAAGATTTAGCAACCTCAAAAACATCTTTTAAATTATCTTTAGCTACATAACCCACCTCTTTACCAACACTCATTCTATCTGAAGATATAAAACTGACAGCTGAAGCTCGTCTAACCCACATATTTTTAGATTTTGTCCATTTCTTTAGTTCTAAAATCAATTCAGGATAATTTCCGACCATAACAGCTAAAACATGAGTGCAAAAATCATCATCCTTAGCCCAATTATTAATATATTTATTTAAGAATTGAGTAAAAACTTTAAAATC
>CAZNDY010000053.1:0-4378 GCA_964572055.1 uncultured Gammaproteobacteria bacterium | reverse complement strand
CAAAGAAAAGAATTATTGGATTATTTTTTAGAAAATTATAGTAATTATGATTTAGACAAGGTTAAAAAACTGGAAATACTAGAGAAGAGTCTTAAAGAGAGTGAAAATCTTTGGTTATCTTTGCAAGAATAATAGATAATAATTGAAAAATTAAAAATTTGTCTTTAGGTTGACATTTTTTTTATTTAGCATATACTTGATTGGTAAAGTATTAATTAATTAAAAAAGGAACAATATGAATCAATCTATTAAATTTTTTATAGATTTGTCTAAAGCTCAAACAATTCTAAGCAATCGTTTTGATCGTGGCTTGGGTGGTTTGAGTTTTAATGAATTTTTAATACTTTTCTATTTAGATAATTCTGAAAATAAAAAAATGCGCCGAATTGATATTGCTGAAAAAATTGGTTTAACAGCTTCTGGCATAACTAGAATGCTTTTGCCAATGGAAAAAGTTCGTCTTGTTAAAAGTGGGCCAGCAGAAAATGATGCTCGTGTTCGTTTTGTTGAGTTAGCTCCTGGAGGAAAAGAGCAGCTAAAAGAAGCTTTAAAGCGTTTAGAAATTTTGGCTGAGGAAATTATTCCTAAAAATAAAGATGCTCAGCTCGATAGTTTATCTAAATTATTAGTTGAGATTAGCGGAAGAACTTTAATGATTTAAAAATATGAAAAAAGATAAAGAAAAAAACAAAGATAAAAATAATAATAAAAAAAATAATAAAATATTTGTAGAATTTTTTCAATTGATAAAATCTTATAAAAAATCAATTATTTTTTTATTTTTTTTAATAGTTTTTTTAGAGGCACTTCGTTTGATTGGTCCTTATATTTTAAAATTAATTATTGATGAACTTTTAATTTTTTCTATTGATAAATTAAACTATTTTTTTCTATTAATTTTGGCTTTTTTTGTATCTCTAATAATTATTTCAATAATTGATTATTTTAAAGATAAAAAAATATTTGATGTTCTTCTTAAGGCTGAATATGACTTACCAATAAAATGTCAAAAGAAGTTATTAGAACTTGATTTATCTTATCATCAAAAAGAAGGAACTGGAGATAAAATAACTAAAATAGAACGCGGAGTTTTTAAATTTATTGATTTGCTAGGAACTATATTTTGGGAACTACTTCCGGTAGCTTTTCAGTTAATATCAACCTCTGTTATTTTATTGTTTATTGATTATCGTTTATTTATTCCTTTACTATTTTTCTCTGTAATTTTAACTATTCTTAATATTAGGGTTAATAAAAAAGTTTATCCGACCAGAAAGCAACGCTATAAGAATTATGAAAAAGCTTCGGGCAAGATGGTGCAATCAATAATAAATGTTGGTACGGTTCAATCTTTTTGCCAACAAGAAAGAGAGCTGGGAGAATTTCGTTCTCTTAAAAAAAGCATTTTAGACGATGAAACAAAGGAGTGGTCTTATATTCTAAGATTTGCTAATTTAAGAGAGATAATTGTGGGTTTAGGTAGAATTACTTTTTTAACTTTAGGAATTATTTTAGTTGCTAAAAATCAAATTAGTATTGGTACTTTAGTTTTTGTTATAACTTTATCAGAAAAAGTTTTTTCCTCTATTTCCAGAGCTTATCGACTTTATGATCGTTTTGCTGAGGGATCGGAAGGTATAAATCGCTTGTCTGCTCTTTTAAAAACAGAAAGCACTGTTGAAAACAAGGGAAAAATTAAATTAAAAAAAACAGAAGGAGAAATTAAGTTTGAAAACGTTGGCTTTGTTTACGAAAATGGTGATAAAGTTTTAAGTGATTTTAATCTACATATTCCCTCTGGAGCCATGACAGCTTTGGTTGGTCCTTCCGGCGGAGGAAAAACTACCATTGTTAGGCTTATTTTTAGACATTTTGATCCAGTTTCGGGAAGAGTTCTTTTAGATGGTTACAACTTAAAGGATTTGGAATTATTTAGTTTTAGAAAGTTTTTTTCCATAGTTCCACAAGAGGTTGATATTTTTAATTCAACTATAGCTGAAAATATTTCTTATGCCAAAAGAAGTGCTACTTTTAAAGAAGTTGAGGCGGCTGCTAAGATAGCTAATGCAGCTGAATTTATAGAAAAACTTCCTGATAAATATAATACAGTGGTGGGAGAAAGAGGCGTTAGGCTTTCTGGCGGTCAAAGACAGAGAATTGGTATCGCTCGGGCAGTTTTAGCTGATCCTAAAGTTTTAGTTTTTGATGAAGCTACCAGCAACCTTGATGTTGAAAGTGAAAAGTTAATACAAGAAGCAATTTCTAAGATTGCTAAGGATAAAACAATAATAGTAATTGCTCATCGTTTAAGCACAATTAAAATGGCTGATAAAATAGTTGTTGTAGAGGGCGGTAAGGCCGTGGAAGAAGGTATGCACTTACAATTAGTAAATAAAAAAGATGGCTTATATCGAAGATTAATAAATTTGCAATCTTTAGGTGAAATTTCCCAAGATTAATAAAAAATATGAATAAATTAAATAATTATAAAATTAGACAATTAAAGTTAGATGATTTAAACAATGAATCTTTTTTAAAAACCCTTTCTAGTTTAAGGCCAGTTGAAAGCTTGTCTTTAGATTTGGCTCAAAAAATTTTTTTTGATTGTCAAGAAAAGGGGATTAAGACTTTCGTGCTTGAGACTGATGGATTAATAGTGGGGACTGTTCGAGTTTTGTATGAAGCTAAATTTTATCACCAAGGAAAATTAGCTGCTCATATTGAAGATGTCTCTACTCATAAAGATTATATGGGCAAGGGTGTTGCTGGTTTTTTAATTAGAGAAATAATTGAAGATTGTAAAAAAAATAATTGTTATAAAATAATTCTTGATTGCTCCGATGATTTGCTTGGTTTTTATAGTAAGTTTGGTTTTGAAAAAAAAGAGAATTGTATGAGAATTGACTTGTAATTATAATTAAAACTGGAAAAAATAAATTATTATTGCTATAATTAGTTATAACAATTTTTAAAAAAACATATGGAAGATAAAATAATAATTGATGATCAAAAAAGAAAAGCCATTGATGAATTGTTAGAAAGGAGTGTGGCTGAAATATTGCCATCAAAAGAGGCTTTTAAAGAGCTTTTGCTTTCCGGTAAAAAAATAAAATTTTATATTGGTACTGATGCTACTGGTTCGTCTTTGCATTTAGGTCATGCCACTAACTACATTATTTTTGAGAAATTAAGAAAGTTAGGACATGAAGCTATACTTTTAATTGGTGATTTTACAGCTAGAATTGGCGATCCATCAGATAAAACTTCCGCTAGGCAACAATTAACTCGGGAGGATGTACAAAACAATATTAAAACCTGGATGAAGCAATTAGAACCTTTGATTAATTTTAACGATGAAATTAATCCACCAGTTGTTAAGTATAATCATGATTGGTTGGCTAAATTAAATTTTGAAGATTTGATAGGTATTGCTTCTAATTTTACAGTACAAAGAATGTTAGAAAGAGATATGTTTGAAAAAAGATTAAAAGAAGAAAAGCCAATTTATGTTCATGAATTCTTTTATCCTCTAATGCAAGGCTATGATAGCGTAGCTATGGATGTTGATATGGAGCTTTGCGGTAATGACCAAAAATTTAATGCTTTAGCTGGCAGAACTCTACAAAAGAAATATAACAATAAAGAGAAATTTGTTTTTATAACCACGCTTTTGGTAAATCCAGTAACGGGTGAGAAGATGATGTCAAAAAGTTTGGGTACTGGAATATTTTTGGATAGCTCAGCCAATGATATGTTTGGTAAAGTAATGTCTCAGGCTGATGAAAATATTTATCAATTATTTGTTGACTGTACTTTTGTACCTATGGATGAAATAAAAGTTATTAAAGAAAAATTAGTCAAAGGCGAAGTTAATCCTCGTGATTTAAAAATGGATTTAGCCTATGAAATAACTAAAATTTATCATGGTGAAGAAAAAGCTAGAGAGGCTAAAGATTATTTTATTTCTACTTTTTCTAAAAAGGAAGTTCCAGATGAAATGCCAGAGATTAGTCCTAGTGCTTATGATTTAATAAGTATTTTGGTAGAGTCAAAATTAGTTGATTCTAAAACCAATGCTCGTCGAGTAATAGAGCAGGGGGGAGTGAAAGTAAACACTGAGGTAATAAAAGACTCAAAATTTATAGTTCCAAACGGAGCGGTGGTGCAGAAGGGAAAAATTAATTTTATAAAGATAGTTTAATTTGTATTTAGTCTAAAAAAAGACCTTTTAAAAGGCCTTTTTTTGTTTTTTTAGTTTATTTAATGCTTTATAGGCACGCTTTTAGATTATATCATATTTTAACTAATATGTCAAGTAATTTGGGTAATGTGCACACACATATTGCACTTTTTTGCTAAACTAGAGGCATATGAAAAC
>CAZNDY010000052.1:0-4426 GCA_964572055.1 uncultured Gammaproteobacteria bacterium | reverse complement strand
TAATAAATTTAAAGGATTAAAGAAGGAGGGCTTGAGAGACAATATGACTAGCTTGGAATTAGCTTTAAATATATTAGCAGAAACATCAACTACCGAATTAAGCAAAGCATTAAAACCAAGCAACATAGATAAAAATAAGGATATTGCTGAGCGTGGAGGAAAAATAGCCGGAACTGCTCGTAAAAACATTGAGGCGCAAACCAAGAGATCGGTTATTAGCCCAAAAAATTCCAAAAATTTAAGATTAAAAAAACAAGACAGCGACCCGAGTGCCTAAAATCTAGTACTGAAAAATCATCAAAAAACCCTTATAATATTGCTATGTGGTGGTACTTAACTCTAGTAGCCCGCGAACAAAAATGACCCAAACTGTTTTGGGTCATTTTTTGTTTGTTGTGATAGTAGGGGAGGAATTCGAAAGCCGGAGGAGATGTGCGGAGTGAAACGACGCACCGCCGAGGCCAGGTCAGAGCGCTTAGTGAGCGAAGTCGAACGAAGTGAGGCGAGCGAGAATTAGCGGCGTGTGACCGCATCCCTCCCTCTCAGCGGTTTACAAAAACATATTGATATGATATACTTTTTTGTCGTTTTGGTTCTTTAAAATGAAGTTGATTTGATTAATTGTTAAGTTTATTATAACTAGCGTATTTCGTAATCAATTGAATAATATTAATCTTTTTAAAATATAAATCATGGATTTGTTTGTTTCTACTTTAGTAAAAAAGAAGAAGAAGTCACGCTCTCTTCGTGAGAGGACTGGAAGTATCTTTTCATTAGTGATTTTTATATCCTTGTTATTTTTGATCGTAATGATTGTTCTTAGTATTTTTATGAATTATTTTAGTGTTAAGTTTCACTTGATTTTTAGCATAATATTGATTAGCTTGTTGCGCTTGTTTGCTCTATTTGTTTTTTTAAAAATAATATTTGAGATTACAAAAAAAGGATATTAATAATTTTAAGGAAGCCTCAAACTGGCTTCCTTTTTCTTTTTAAAGACAGTCTTTATTTAACAATACTTTAAAAGGTTTTTATTTTTCTGTGAATAAAAATAAATAAAGTGTTAAAGATTAAAAGCAATTAAAGAAGGTGTTGATTTTCTTAGTATATTATGTTAATCTTGAAAGTTACATTAACAATTAAATAAATAAAGGAGGTTTTAAAATGAAAAAAATAGAGCATTGTTGTGTTTGTGCTAGTCCTCGAATAGAAGGCTATAAAAATAGCAAGGGGATATTAGTTGAATTTGAAAAAATTGGTGAAACTGTTCTTTGTTCTGATTGTCGTGATTTTTTAAATAATCATGATTATTTAAATATTGACTACACGAAATCTGAATTAGAGAATTTTTTTTCAGAAAATAAAAGAATTTTATTTGCATATTCTGGTGGTTTAGATAGTACTGCTGTTTTATTTAATTTGGCCAAAGAATGTTCTTTGAGGGGTATTGATTTAAAATTATTTACAGTCGATACTGGCTTTAAGGGGTCAAAAACATTGGAAAACGTTAATAATGTTATTGATTTTTTAGGACTCAAGTCTAATCACTTTTGGGTTGATTGGTCAAAAAGGATGAACAAAGATCAGAGAATATTGGATTATTTTTCTTCTCCTCAAAAAACAACCGATATTTATAAAACTTGTTGGGAAAGAGGGGCATTGCCTTGCGGTAAGATATGTAATTCTGTCATGGAAGGTGCTTACAGTGAAATAATGAAATCTTTGGGTTATGATGTTTTGTTTACTGGCGGGGATACGCCGAAAATTAATAGTGCTGGTAAATATTCTATTTTCTGGAAAGATGGCAGTATTTTAACTGTTAGAGGTGGTTACGCCTTTAATCTTTCTAAAAGCGAGAATGATCAACTTATTAAAGAAAAAAATATACCATGGTTTAATCCTGGTTGTGGTGGTTATGACACTGATTGTCTTATACCTGGATCTTTTTTTTCAAAACAATTTGGTCATAGCCGGCAAACTGACATCGAAACACTTTACAATAAGCATCCTATTGTTTTTCATTATTTAACAGAGAGAGTCCGTTTTAAGATTATTAAAGTGGACAGTGCCATCAAAATGATGACCAATGTTGATATTGCTAATTTCAAATCTTATCTTGAATTACTATCAATAGTTAGACTCTTATCGGAAGAAAGCCACAGTTAAGTGGCTTTTTTTATTTTTTACAGTTTGTTATAATATAAATATGTTTTGTGGCAGTCTATATAACCTTATTGTCCCTTGCAGGGGGTCTATAAAAAATAAAAAAAAGAAAATCTTTAATTCTGGAGACTTTTTTTATTTAAATAAAAAAAGCATTGTTCGTTTAGAGCCTCATGGAGCTGTTATTGTTCCTCCTGGGATGATGACTAATTTTATTTATTTAGATAATGATTTTAAAAAAATATTTAAAGAAGAGAGGTTTAGTCTTTCTGGGTTTTTAGAGGAAGATGTGAAGACACTTTTAAAGAATAAAATAATTCTTAGAAAACCCAGTAAAAAAGAGGTCGAATTCAGAATTTCAAAAGTAAAAATTAATGGCTTGCCAGTACATGCCTTGTTGGATGTTACTTCTGCTTGTAATTGCAATTGTTTAACTTGTTATCACAAGGATGATCTTAATGGTTTTTATCCCAAAATAGAGGATTTAAAAAAGAGAATAAATAAATTAAAACAATTAGGAGTGTTGCTCATAGAGGTTACGGGCGGAGAGCCATTTTTGAGAGATGATTTATTGGAAATATTGGAATATATTAAGGGGCAAGGTTTGTTGTTTTATGTTGTTACTAATGGTGAATTCTTGTGCTCAGCTGACGATTCTTTAATAAAATCACTTAGAAGTGGTAATGGACTAGCTATTAGTCTAGATGGTTTTGGTGACAAGCATGATCAAATGAGGCGTCGACCAGGATTGTTTAAAAAAATAGTTAAAGGTTTAAAAGTTTGTTCATTAAATAAAATTCCCGTAGTTCTTGTTTCTACTCTCAATAAAGAGAATGTTGGTTCTGTGTCTAAGATGTTAAAATTAGCTAGAGATAATTTTTGTGTTTTACATTTAAGACCAACAATTAAAACGGGAGCAGCACTATCTAATAACGTTCAAGAATCTTATCCAGTGGAAAATGTTAGATCCTTACTTAAAGACAAAAATGTTCGTAATGGATTTTTAGGGGAGAAGAGAAATATTCCAGTTTCTTGTAGTTATTATGGTTGTGGACTTAGGAGGCGCATTTCGGTTGATGTTTATGGAAAAATTTTTCCTTGTGTCATGGATAGATCTCGTAACATAGGTTCTGTTGAAAAATTTAATCAATTAACTCTTTTTAAATCTTTGGTTAGGGAAGTTAGTTATTTTTTAAAACAACACAATGCTTGTAGTGTTTGTGATCAATTTATAAAAAATAAAGAAAATCCGATTTGTTCTGGATTTTGTCGTTTTTCTAATTCTTATAAAAATAATTTAAAAAAATAATATGAGTCAAGTAGCTTCTTATAGAATTCTAGCAAAATATTATGATAGTTTTGCTGGCAAAAAAAGATACAAAGAATGGGAAGTATTTTTAAATTCTTTGGTTAAGAAATATAAGATAGAAAAAAAAATAGCAGTTGATTTGGCTTGCGGAACTGGTATTAATTCTAAAACATTAAGAAATATTGGTTTTGAAAAAGTATTAGGAGTTGATAATTCAAGCGAAATGTTAATGGAAGCTAAAAAGAAATATAAAGATATTTCTTTTGCTAGAAAAGACTTTTTAAGTTTTAGTGGAAAGGAATTTGCAAATGTTGATTTGGTTACTTGTTTTTATGATTCTTTGAATTATCTTTTAAAAGAGTCTGAGCTTAAAAAAACATTTAAAAATGTTTACAATTCTTTGAAAATTGGGGGGGTGTTTGTTTTTGACCTTAATACTCCAGGACATGCTAAAGGGATTTCCAGTAACAAGCCCTCTATATTTACAAATGAAGATTTATTTGTTATTATGGATAATAAAGTTAAAGGTAGATTTTGGTTTCTTAATCTTTCTATCTTGGTTAGAAAGAAAGGGAATACTTTTTCTTTATTTAAAGAGATTCATACCGAGAAGATGTACGAAGAAGGAGTGGTTGTTAATTTGTTGAAATCAGTTGGTTTTAAAATTTTAGAAACAAAAAAAGAAAACAAAAAATATCAAGATGGTAAAACTTATAATAATAGAATTTATTATATAGTAAAAAAATAAATTTATGAAAAAACAAAAAAAAGAAATGCAAAAAAAGGCAATTTCTTCAAAAAAACCTTGTGTGAAAAAGGAGAAAAAAGTTGAATGGGTGATGACTGTTAAGAGTTTTGAGAAGAATGGTTGCATGATAAATAGTAACTAGCTCTTTATGAGTTTTAAGCTGAATAAGTCAGCTAGTTTTTCTATTAAAAAAAATTTTCTTGTAG
>CAZNDY010000051.1:0-4470 GCA_964572055.1 uncultured Gammaproteobacteria bacterium | reverse complement strand
ATTGATTTGTTTGTAAAAAAATTTAATAGCAAAAAATTAGCTATAAAAATAGTTACAATAATTGAAAAAGAATAAATTCCAAAAAAATAAAAAGAGAAAATATCCAATAAAAACCCAGATAACAAACCAAAGATCAAAGATGTTTTTATATCATAAAATATAAAAACATAAACCAAATAAAAAAGAATAAAATTAATACCAGAAAAAAAACCATCCAAGCTATTGGCAACTGAAAGTTGAATAATAAAAAAAATAAAAGATAATAATAATAATTTAAAAAATTTAAAAAAATTGGACATAATTATTCAGGTATTATTACAGCCACACGATTAAGGCTCTTGGAGTTAAAGAGTGATTCAACTACAATGTCTTGCCAAATATCATTTTCTTTTTTTTCAACATTAACAACCTCGCCTAAATATAGTCCTTTGGGAATATTTTTTTCTAAACCGGAACTAAAAACTATATCACCAATACTAACATCTTCATTTTGAGGAATAAAGTTAATTTTTACCGATAAACCTAAGTTTCCTTCAGCCAATCCTGAGCTTTTTTCTTCATTGTTTAAAGAAACGGCTAATCGACAAAAACTATTATTAGATAAACAAACCTGAGAATAATTATCCTCAGTTTCAACAATTTTTCCAATCAAAACACCAGAATCACTAAGCACCGCTAGACCAGGATACAAACCATCTTTTTCCCCTTTATTAATAACTAAATTTTGATTTGTGCTGGAAAAATTAAGCAAGCTATTTTCCCAAACAACATCAGCCAAAAGATAGTTGTAATTATTAGCTTCAAAAAAATTAAAAAAATTTCTAAACTGTTCATTTTCAATCTGTAAGGAGTTCAATAGCGACAAAGAAGCTTTTTCTTCAGCTAATTGAAATTCTAAGCTTTCTATTCTTTTTAACAAATCATCTCGACTTTCCCTTGCTGCTGATTGATTAACTTCTTGTCTAACCCTAAAAGAGAAAAAATTGACAACTGATCCTAACACTTTATTCACTGGTTTCAAGAAGCCAAAAATATTTAAAAAAACAAGCAGTCCAAAAACTGCTAAGATTATTTTATAAATTTTTTTATTTTGTTTAATCATAAACTAAAAAATAGAACTAACTTTCCTCAGCAAGTCTTCTTTGGCAAATAAGTTGCCAGCTCCTCTAACCATGGCTGTTAAAGGATCATCTACTATCATTACTGGAATTTTAGTAGCTTTGGCAATCAAGGTATCAAGACCATAAAGCAAAGCACCACCACCACTTAGATACAAGCCGTGTTCATAAATGTCGGCTACTAATTCTGGCGGAGTTTCTTCTAATGTTAATTTAACATTTTCAACTATTTTAATTATCGTTTTTTTAATAGCCTCTCTAACTTGTGAATCAGAAACAATGATAGCAGTCGGCAATCCTGTAGTTAAATCCTTTCCCCTTATCTCCATTTCTCTCTCCTCATTAAAAGGAATAACTGAGGCTAAATTTATTTTTATTCTTTCAGCTAACTGCTCTCCAATTAAGACATTGAAATTATCTCTAATATAATCAACAATATTATTGTCTAGCTCATTACCAGCAAAGCGAAGAGACTTCCAGGAAACAACTCCGGACAAAGAAATGACAGAAATGTCTGTTGTTCCACCACCAATATCAACCACCATATTAGCCCTTGGACTATCCACTGGAAGACCAGCCCCCAATGCAGAGGCCATAACTTCTTCAATCAAATAAACTTTTCTAGCACCAGCTGATTTAGCGGCATCTTCCACGGCTTTTTTTTCTACTTCAGTAATATCTAGAGGAATTCCAATAATCACCCTTGGCCGAGGCATAAAAGAGAAATTATCGCCATGGACCTTATTAATAAAATGCTTTAGCATTTTTTCGGTAATTTCAAAATCAGAAATAACCCCATCAACCAGAGGTTTAATTACTTGAATATGGGCCGGCGTCTTACCTAGCATCTTTTTAGCATCATGACCAATCTCTAAAATTTCGGTTGTCTTGTTGTTGATAGCCACAACACTTGGCTCATTAATAATAAGTCCTTTATTATTAACAAAAACAAGAGTATTTTTTGTACCCAAATCAATGGCTATATCATAGCCTAAGCGACCCAATCCTTTAAATTTTCCCAATATTCTAGATAGCATATTCTTTTAAAAATTTTAATAAATCATTCCTCTTAATCATTTCAGAACTATCTTTTGATCTTTCTTTAAACTCAACTTGATCTAAATCAATATTTTTTTGACTAACAATTAAGCGACAGGGACAACCAATCAAGTCGGCATCATTTAATTTTTCCCCTAAACTAGCTTCATCTCGATCATCATATAAAACCTCAAAACCAGCGGAAATTAATTCTTTATAAATTTTTTCAGCTTCTTCATTTTGTTTAAAAGATATTAGATGAATATTAAAAGGAGCAACATCTTTAGGCCAAATTATACCTTTTTGATCATTATAAACTTCAACAATTGTGCCTAAAATTCTACTAGGACCAATACCATAACAACCCATAATAATATCTTGAGCTTTGCCCTCTTTATCTAAATAATTAAAGTTAAAAGGCTTAGAAAATTTAGTTCCTAATTTAAAAATATTACCAACTTCAACTGCCTTTTTTTCTTCTAATTCACTACATCCACATTCTGGACAATTTTTTTGCTCTTCAATTATCTCCTTGTTAATAGCCACCTTACATTTTTTGCAAACATAAATTAAATCTTCGCCAGCATCTGTTACAGTCTGAAACTCATGAGAATATTTAGAAAAAGCTCCACCAGAAGCATAAGTAACATGAGTAATATCGCCCAAACCAAGTCGAGAATATATTTTAAAATAAGCTTCTTTTACTTTCTCATAATAAGCATCCAAATCTTCTTGAGAGACATGAAAAGAATATAGATCTTTCATTAAAAATTCTCTGCCCCTGATAAGACCA
The DNA here is from genome assembly GCA_964572055.1 of uncultured Gammaproteobacteria bacterium. Lineage (GTDB taxonomy): Bacteria > Patescibacteriota > Patescibacteriia > Patescibacteriales > UBA12465. The sequence goes on along the minus strand of CAZNDY010000051.1, from coordinate 1,521 downwards.
GCCTTAGCTCTTTTTTCATTTCTAAATTTAGTTTGAATTTGATAAACAGCAAAAGGTAAATTTTTATAGGAAGTACAAAATCTTTGAGCTAGTGGTGTAACAATTTCTTCGTGAGTTGCTCCCAGTGCATATTCTTTCGAATCAGAACCGGTTAATTTAAATAAAGCATCGAAATTAGCCCAACGATCAGTGGCCTCCCAAACAGTTTTGGGAGTAAGAGCTGGCATTAAAACTTCTTGTCCACCAATAGCATTCATTTCTTCTCTAATAATATTGCTTATTTTATTTAAAACCCTAAGGCCTAAAGGTAAAAAAGTATAAATTCCAGCGCCAACTTTATCAATAAAACCAGCCCTAATCAAGGTCTGAGCATTAAAAGAGGTTTCATCTTTTGGAATTGTTTTGCTAGTTTTTGTAAACAAAAATGATTGTTTCATAATAAAATATAGGTTTTCTCAATAAATTTTAGCGTTTTATTATACACCAAAACACAAAAAAGCCAACTTTTTTGGTTATTATAATAATAACTTAAAAAAGGGGCTTTGTAAATAGGAAATAATAAAAAAAAATAGCCTCAAATTGTTTATACAATTTGAGGCTGAAAATCAAAAGACAAAGTTCAAAGAACAAATCTCAAGCTCAAAAATTCAAAAAACTAAGAGATAGAAACTTGCGAGGCGACGAAAGCAAAACCGTCACCACGAACCCACTCGCTGCCAGGATAGCCATAGCCCGTGTCCAGCCAGGAACCATCGTCATCGCGACCCACACTGAGCAGCCTCAGACCGCCGCCAGAATCTTTAATCGGTTCGTGCATAGCAACGATCCAATATATACCCATAGCCTCAATTTCTTCATCCGAGAAGTTTTCGCGGATTAAGCAGGCTATTTCGGCATTTGGCTTAGTCAGTTTACGACTTTCAGCTTCAGTGTGGATTTTCTTAGTAACGCGATTGCTGTCTTCAAACAACATTCCTTTGAGAATGGCGATCTCGGTAGTGACACCAGAGGTCGGTTTGAAGTCTTTCGAGCAGAGCACGCTTTTAGCATAATCGCTTACGCGAAAACCTTTCTTTTTCAAGCGAGCGATCCATTCTGGACCAGTTGTACCGTCAGAGGTTACAGAGAGGTAAATAACTCCATTTTCCTCGCGCCACCTTCTTTCGGGCTCAACAACTGAAATTTCGCCTCTTAAAAAACGAAGCGCTCCTTCCATGCCACCAAGTTTGTTCACGATAGCTTCAATTTGACCCAAATCTAATTTTCCGTATTTCATGATAAACAGGTATTTACAGACTGTTTGTCTGTGTGTCTGCTGTCCGCAGTAGGAACTATAACCATTGTAGTTACAGCTAAAAAACAATTATTTTAAATATTTTAACTATCTTTTAGCTGTAACTAAATTTTTCAGATTTTCAAGGTACTAATGTCGTATTATATCATATTTGAAATATTTTGTCAATAGATTTAGGTAATGTGCACACACATATTGCACTTTTTTGCTAAACTAGAGGCATATGA
>CAZNDY010000050.1:0-4510 GCA_964572055.1 uncultured Gammaproteobacteria bacterium | reverse complement strand
TCATTATTAAAAATTACATCAAGTGAACCAAATTTTTCAACATCAATTTTAACTAAGTTTTCTACTTCTTCTTTTTTAGAAACGTCAGCTTGGACAAATAAACCATTTTCACCTAAGCTGTCCTTTTTTACATACTCATTTAAATCTGAAAAAATAACCTTAGCTCCTTCAGCTAAAAACATTTGAGCAATAGCCTCGCCTAAACCAGATGAAGCTCCAGTTACGATAGCAACTTTGTTTTGTAAACGCATAAATTTATATAATTAATTATAAAACTTAAATACACTTTAACACAAAAAATAAATTTAAAAAATAGTAAAAAAATTAAAGAATCAAAAACAAGAAGACCCTGCTAAATAAGCGCTTGTCCAAACAATTTGAAGATTATAGCCACCAGTTGGTCCATCTAAATCAAGGGTTTCGCCAACTAAATATAAATTAGAAATAATTTTAGAGGCCATCGTTTTATTGTCAATCTCTTGTAAACTAACCCCACCTGAACTAATCATTGCCTCGTCAAAACCACCAAGGCCAATAAAACTTAATTTATTAGACTTCAAAACATTAACAAGACTTTCAATTTCTTGTTTATTTAAAGAAGAAGATTTTCTATCTAAATTTAAGCCAATTTTATCAAGAAAAAAAGATGATAATCTTTTAGTTAATAGCAGACCCAAAGAATTCTTAATACTAAAGTTTTTATTATTATTTAAAATATTTATAATTTCTATTTTTAATTCCTCTTTATTTTTATCTGGAAAAAAATCTAAAAATAAATCCAAATTATTATTTTGTCGAGTTAATTCCCTGCTTAAATTTAAAGCAACCGGACCGCTAATACCTTTTCTAGTAAAAATAACATCTCCTTTTAACTTAGAAGACTTAAAATTATCATTTTTAGCTATTATTTGAACATTAGAAAAACTTAAGCCCTCTAAATCACTTAAATCTTCATTAATTAATAATTGACATAAAGCTGGACGAACTTCATTAATTTCATGGCCCAAATCCTTAAGCCAATCATAAACTTCCCCACTAGAACCAGAATTGGGATAAGATTTTCCCCCACAAGCCAAAATAAATTTGTCAGCCAAAACTTCCCGACCATCACTTAAAACTATTTTAGAAATAAAATCATCTTTTTTTATTATTTTTTCAACTCTAGAGTTGGTTAAAATTTTAACACCACCTTCTTGAGCATAAGCAATTAAAGCGTCTAAAATATCTTGAGCTTTATTACTTTTAGGAAAGACACGATTATTATCTTCTATTTTAGTCTCAACCCCTCTAGAATTAAAGAAATCGATAGCATCTTCTGGGCTAAAGATATTAAGAGCAGAAATAAACCAACGACCATTAGGTCCAAGAATATTGATAAAATTTCTAATATCTGAATTATTGGTAAAATTGCAACGACCGCCACCTGTCATTAATAATTTAATTCCCAAATTACTATTTTTTTCCAACAAAACAACCCTAGCCCCCAATTCAGACGCCCTACCGGCAGCCATCAGTCCTGCTGGACCGCCACCAATAACTACTACGTCAAATTTTTCCATTATCTTTATAAGCTAATTATTATATATAGATTATAAACAAAAAAAGACCTAATTACAAAATTAAGTCTTTTTTTCTTTTGTTTTATATTTTAATTAAGCAACATTTTTTAGACCTCCTTCTTCAACTGAATCTTTTATTTTATCAAACAATTGCCCCTTTCTATTCTTATCTAAAAGACCATTTTTATTTAAACGATCACATAAATCTTTTATGTAACTAGATAAATCATAAGAACTGTTAAAATTAGAATCATTTTTTATAAAAAACAGAGCTTCATCACCTAAAATCTCTAAATATTTTTCCTCTAAATTATCATAAAAACCCAAAGAACCACCCAATTCATTTTCAGCTAACTCCTCTAATGATGTCTTCATAATTCTTCGCTCTAAATTATCTTGAAAATCAAAGTCAGCAAAATTATCATTTGAAAAGAATTTTTCAATAATATTTTCTTTTAGTTTAGAAATTTTTTTACTAATACTGGGATTATTTAAATTAAAACTAGAATCCTTGATAGCATTAACGATTGAGTTTGTTTTAGTAGAGATAAAATCAGCCACCTCTCTGTTTAATTTATTTAAAAAATCCTTGTTTTTATCAGGCTTAACTGCTAAATTTATTTGTTCAAAATTATTCATATTTTTATAAATTACTTTTTTAGGCACTGATTATAGTATATCATATTTATATCTTTTTGTCAAATAAAATATTTCTTAATAAAAATAAAAAGAACCCAATAGGTTCTTTATAATCTAAAAATAAGGAAGATAAGCTAATTTATGACCAGAAAAATAACGAGGCTCTAATCCATTACTTGATTTGTCAAAATTTAAAAATTTTTTGAACTGAGTAATAAGTTTAGGGTCAAATAAAATTTTAGGATCAAAAAAAATCTTTGAAACTTCAATAAATTCAAAGTTTTCATCATCTACTAAACCAGACAAAAACTCAAATTGAATCTTTGATCTTTCTCCACTTAAACTTGAAAAAACATTGAAACTAATAAAAATCTTTTTAGATATCTCCTCTGCTAATCCATCAGATAAAACTATATGGTCGATTTCTCCAATATTTATCACTCCGGAATCCTTTATTGAGTTAATCTCACAATAAACAAGAGCTATTCCCTTCGTTTTCCTTTCAAAATAATCGGAAAGATAATCAATATAGGCAATCCATAAATCAGCTGGATTAGAATAAAAATCTAATACAATTTTCTTTTTCATAATCGGTATATTTAAATTTGAATACTTTTTAAAGAACAACTAAAAATACTATTATATATAAAATCAAAAGTCAATAACTAAAATATCAAATACTTTTAAACTCTATATAATTTGAACTTTATATAAAAAATTTGATTAATATTAAATTTGAATTTTCTTAAAAAAATAAGCCCCTAAAAACAAAAGACCGGCCGTAAATGAACCGAGAACTAAAATATTTAAACTTAAAGAAAAATGACCGCTGTTTATCAATAATATTCGAAGTGCATCTACTCCATAAGACAAGGGATTTATTTTGGTGATAAAAGTTAGAAAACCAGGTAAGCCATCCAAGGGGTATAAAGCACCCGACAAAAAGAAAAGTGGCATAATTAAAAAATTCATAATCAACTGAAACCCTTGCATATCTTCCAATAAAGAAGCAATCAAAGTGCCTAAGGAAGTAAACAATAAGGCAATTAAAAACATCACTAAAATTGCGGGAATAATTGTTTGCCAATTTGATATTTTAAGACCAAAAAATAAAGAAATAATTAAAACTAAAATTCCTTGAAAAGTGGCAACAGTGGCTCCACCTAAAGTACGACCAATCATAATAGTTAATCTTGATACTGGAGCAGCTAAGGTTTCCTTCAAAAACCCAAATTTTCTATCCCAAATAACCTCAATACCAGAAAAAATAGCAGTAAATATTATACTCATAGAAATTATTCCTGGAGCTAAAAAATTTAAATAACTACCTTGTCCAGCCTGCTGGAAAACTGAACCAAAGCCGTAACCAAGAGACAATAAAAAAAGTACTGGCTGTCCCAAAGAACCAAGAAGCCTTGATTTAGAGCGATAATATTTTTTTATTTGTCTTAACCAAAATATATAAAGTTTTTGCATAAAATTATAATAATTACCTTCTTAAATTACGATGAAAACGCATTCTATCTAAAGAACTAGTATTTTCTTCTCTAATTTTTTTACCTGTTAATTTCAAGAATGCTTCTTCCAAAGAGCTGGTTTCTGTTTGATTTTTTAATTCTTCGGCAGTGCCGATTATAATTATCTTCCCTTGATCAATAATAGCTATTCTATCAGCAATTTTTTCTGCTTCATCTAAATAATGAGTAGAAAAAAAGATTGTTGTTTTTTCGTTCTTATTAAGTTCTTTAAGATAAGACCACATTAAATTCCTAGTCTGAGCATCAAGACCCAAGGTTGGTTCGTCTAAAAAAAGAATTTGAGGATGATGAAGTAAACCACGAGCAATTTCCAATCTTCTTTTCATGCCTCCAGAAAATTTTTTCACTAAAGTTTTTCTTCTTTCCCATAAATCCACTAACTTTAATAATTGCTCACCTCTCTTTTGTCTATTTTCTTTATCAACCCCATAAAGAACTCCATGAAAATCGATATTCTCCCAAGCAGTTAAATCATCATCAAGACTAGGGTCCTGGAAAACAATACCAAAAGAATATCGAGCTTCGTTAGGGTTTTTAACCGGACTTATTCCATCAAGAAAAATTTCTCCAGAACTTGGCCTCAAAAGAGTAGTCAACATCTTAATAGTTGTAGACTTACCAGCGCCATTGGGTCCCAAAAAAGCAAAAATTTCCCCTTTCTTAACATCAAAAGAAATATTATCAACAGCACAAAAGTCTTTAAATTTCTTACTAACATTCTTAACTTCAATCATATATTTATAACTAAACACAATAAAATTTTATATTTTTTAT
>CAZNDY010000049.1:0-4793 GCA_964572055.1 uncultured Gammaproteobacteria bacterium | reverse complement strand
TTTTTAGTAAAAACAAAAGACTGGTGATTTTTTTGAAACACTTCATGATTTTTGTAAGCTGAGGTGCCAATTCCACCGGCATAGGGAGGGTAAACACAAACCACTTGGGCAATTTTCATATTATCTTTTTTTTGTTATAGTATTGCTATGAGAGTTTTAAAGATTTTAAGACAAAATATTCTAACAGTTTCTCTTTTTTTTATTTCCAGCATTGCTATCATTGGATCTTTTTTGTATTATTTCTGGGCTTTAAATAATTTTTCTTATTTTATTCTTTTATTTTTAAGCCTTTTGACTAGCACTGTCTTTTTTTATTTTATCATTTATAAGTCTTATCGGCAAGAAAAAGAACTAGGTAGTAATTTAAATTCAAAGACTCTTTTTATAAATTTTTCTCTTTTTTTATTAGCTTTCTTTTTGTTTATTTCTTTAATATTGGCTCTATCTGGGGCTTCTAGCGATTTAGCCATAATATCTCCTTGGCATCTTATTCCTAATTATTTTTATTTACTTTTATTTGTTTTTTTATCTTTATTGTTTGTTTCTTTTTATCTTAATTCCTCTTTTTCTAAAATATTAATTGTTTTAGCTTATTTTCTTTTTTTCTCAATTTCTTTCTTTGTTTATAAAATAGCTTTTGGCTATGATCAATTACTTCATCAAAGAGCTTTAAGTGAGATATTGCAGTTTGGCTTTATAAACCCTAAAACTTTTTATTATATTGGACAATACTCTTTAGAGTTTTTTTTGGTTAAAACTTTGCCTTTAAAATTAGAGTTTGTTAGTCGAAGCTTGGTTCCGGTTTTATCAGCTCTTTTTATTCCTTTAAGTTTTTTTAAGGTTTTTAAAAATAAAATAAGTTCTAATTATTATTACTTATTAATTTTATTATTACTTCTACCTTTTTCTATTTTTACTTATACTGTTCCACAGAATTTAGCCCTCTTCTTTTTAACTATTTTAATTATTTTCTCTTTGGATAAAGATTTTATTTCAGAAAGAAAAAATTATATCTTCTTGTCCGCCTTGGCTTTAGCTTCCTTTTTTGTTCATCCTTTGGCGGGTATTCCAGCAGTTATTTTTGTTTTTATTCTTTTTCTATCAAACTTAGAAAAATCGCAGCAATCATTTTGGCGACGTATTTTTAAAAAAGAGAGTGGAGATAAAATTTTTAAAAAAATATTAATTATAATTTCTTATCTTGCTCAAATATTTATTTTGCCAATTCTTTTGTTTTTTGTTGGCGGAAAATTAGCTTGGCCACAAATTGGTTTTCAGTTTTTGATTCCTAAATTTTTGGGACAAGAAAACGTTTATTTAAACACTGTCTATTTTTTATTTTTCAATAGATTTTATTTATTTTTTGTTTTATTTTTAATTGGACTTTATTTTTGGTTTAAAAAGAAAAGGGAAGTGCGCTCTAATATTTATCTTTATAATTTCTTAGCTTTATTTTTATCTTATATTTTAAGCTTATTTGTTTCTTTTCCCTTTTTAAGTGATATTGATAAAAATTCTTACTCTCAAAGAGTTTTAATTATTTCTTTATTATTTTTAATTCCAATATTTTTGAATTTATTTTTAGAAATTATTGAAAGAGTTAAAAAACAAGAAAAAAATTTTAAATTTTATTCTATCTTGTTCTTGTTGTTGTTTTTGCTATCATCACTTTATTTAAATTATCCCCGTAAAGATAATTATTTTAATTCTCGTGGTTATTCAGTTTCTAGCTCTGATTTTGAGGCAGTAAAATTGATTGAGGATGTTAAAATTAATGATAATTATATAGTTTTAGCCAATCAACAAGTGGGCGCAGCCGCTATTAAAGAGTTGGGGTTTAAGAGATATTATGACGGTTGGCTATATTATTCAGTTCAAACTGGTGGCTTGTTTTATGATTATTATTTAAAAATGTTAGATAACCCAGACAGGAAATTAGTAAAAGAGCTTTTATCTCAAGTAGAAGCTGACAATGCTTATCTTGTAGTTAATGACTATTGGTGGGCTTATGAGCGGATAATAAATGAGATGAAAGTAGAGGCTGATGATTATTATCAAATAGCCGATGGCCAAATATCAGTTTTCCACTTCAACTTGACAAAATAATTTTAATGTGTTATAATGTAAAAATACGATAAAAAAATAATTAATCGCGTAAAGACACTCGCTTTTATCTTGCGTCTACGTGACTAGAATATTAAACTTGTGTTAAATTTTAAAAAAATCTCGTTTCTAATCTTGGCTTTTGCCTTGGTTTTTATGTTTGGTGTAAACAAAACTAATGCTTCAAGTAATAGCCTAATTGTTTCATCTGGTTATAGTAATAGTGTTATTAATTTTAATGCCTTGTATACTTATTATTCTGGGCAGACAGAGATTCAATTAAATAGAATGAATCTTACTGCTCCTGTTTCTAACTCGGAACCAGTTCAAACCGGGTCTATGACTTTTCATAGTAGCATAGCAAATCCATATATTAAAAATTTTAAAATTAAAGATTTGTCTAATAATCAAATTTTAGCCTCTGTTAATAGTTTTAATGCAAATGTAGTTGATCTTATTGTTAATTTAGTGATAAATCCAGGAGAAACTAAAAACTTACTTTTAATTGGTGACGTCAATTCTGGTGTTCCAGCTAATACTCAGTTTACAGTTGATATGATTCATCCCAATAATCTACCCGCTCAAGGCTATAATTCTGGACTACCTGTTAATGTTTCCGGTAAAACTTTTAGTAAAAGAATTATAATCAATCCTTATCCGGTAATTACTAAGCTTGATAATATTATAAGTAAAGATAAAATTGATATTATTTGGAAAACAGAAAGTGGAAGTGATGATTGTACTGTTATTTATAGCACCAAAGATTCTAATTTAGATGATGATGCTTTAGTACCCGGAAGAGATCCAGAGGATTATATTTTCGGTTCAATTTTCGCCGCTAGTGATGGACCTTATTATAATTTAACTTTAAGAAATCAGGGAAGCGAAGCTAAATTTTTTCAAGGTAAAAAGGCTTACTATAAGATTATCTGCTATAACAGAAATAGGGACAGAAGTGTAAGCCCAGTCTATTCATTTGACTTACTTGGGGGTTCTGATTATGTAAGGCCAGATTTAACTGTAACGAATATTAGTTTTACGTCTTCAAATATGAATGAAGAAGGTGTTTTATCTGTTACTATAAGAAATTTAGGAGGTGATTTAAACAGCACAACTGGTTTAATGAATTGGTATAACAATTTTAGTGCTCAAAACTTTATTTTTACTAATTATTCTAATCCAACAATTTCAAGTTTTACTACTAGTAGAAATATTCCTTCTTCGTCTAATCCTCTTAAGACAAATGAGTTTATCACTTTTTATTGGAAGGGGAAATTTAATACTCATGGTAATCTTTATTTACATTTCACTGTTAATAATAATAAAGAACTAGATGAATTAAATTATAATAACAATACTTTTACTACTGGTATAAAAATAAATCAAACTATTTCTAATAACCAAATCACCAACATCAACCAAGCTTCACAATCTTTAGCTCAAGGCAATGTAAATGAATTACTTTCTCAAATTAATCAACTTAGAAATCAGGTTCGTGAACAGGAAACTCAAATTAAATATTTACAAAATTTAACAACAGAATTATCTAGGATAAGTGCTACTATGCAAACTGCTGTTAATACTTTTATTACCTATGGTGTAGATGACAATACTAAAAGATTAGGGGAAGGTGAAAGAGCAGCTGTTATCAACTCTTATCAATCAGCTTATGGCAAGTTACCAAACTCAGAATCAGAATTAAATGATGTAATTAAAATTGCTAACGGTCGTTGGCCATCCATTACTAATTTTAGCGCCGAAAACAGAGCTAAGGCTGAATTTAAAAATATTTACAAAAGAGAAGCTAACATGAGCAGTGCCAATGACAACGCTGCTGTAACTATCATGGCTTATGGTCTAAGGCAAAGAGCTGAAAATAGAAATTTAAATAGTGAATCAGCTGGTCTAAAGATATTTAAGGGTATTTACAGTAGGTTACCTCAAAGCACTAACGATTGGAATATCTTACAAGCTATAACTTATTCAGGAGCTACTAGATAGATAAAAAATTAACATACATTAAAAAAAACTACTCAATTTATTTTGGGTAGTTTTTTTTATTATTAATTTAAGCTTAATTTAATTCATTTGTACTATACATTATATAAGCTTGTTTGACTTAGAAATAATTTTAATATAATATATTAATATAACAATTTTGTTATATTGATTTGAAGCTATCAATGAACAAAATTAAAGAATATTTAAATTCTAGAGGTGATAATATTGTTTTTGTGTATGTAAATAATTTAACTAAAACTGGTAGACTGGATCATGCCAAAAAAATATTAAAAACAATAGAAAGGCTAGAAAATAATAATTTCGAATTATTATTAAAAATAAAATTAGCTAAAAAGCTAAAAGGATTTAATAATATATTTGAACTTATTGTCAACTGGAAGGACGCTAATTATAGAATATTTTTTTCTATTATAAATAATATTTTTTATTTAACTAATATTTTTAATAAGAAAAAACAAAAGACGTCTTCAAAGGAAATAAAATTGTCAGAAAAAAGAAAAAATGAAATTATAAATAATTTAAAATAATATGAGTACTAATAATTTAAAAAAAGAATTATTTAAAAACAAAAAGTTCAAAAAATATTATAATAATTCATCTGATTTAATTTTAGAAATATCTGAAAGCATTATTAGTGCCAGGCTAAAACATGGTCTTACTCTAGAAGA
>CAZNDY010000048.1:2322-4955 GCA_964572055.1 uncultured Gammaproteobacteria bacterium | reverse complement strand
GCATTTATAAATTTAGGAGATACAATTTTTATTTTAAGAGTGAAAAAAGCTATTAAGAAAATAATAATTTCATCTAGCATATAAAACAGGAGAAATAGACCCATATAGGAAATACTTGTCCCTAAATTAAATTGACTTTCTACTAACAGACTAGCAAAAAGCATAGGTAAAAAGGCAGAGCAGGGAAATTCAACTATAGTTATAGCTAATGCAAATAAAACAACCACTCCAAAAAGAATTGATAGTTTTTTCTTATTAGCAAATATTTTTTCTACTTTAGGGGTTAATCTGGCTATAATTCCACCGGAAGAGCAGGTAGGACCTTCTTTAATTGATTTTATAAATTCTTTTAAGAGATAGAGGCCACCGATAATTGATAGGGCGGCTATTAATATTTCCATGCTTTTAATATAAGGAGATATAAAAGCAAAGAATTGATGCCATAAAAAGATAAGTAGTCCATAGGTTAAACCAGTTACAAAAACAAAAGCCCCTCCTAATATTAGTATTCTTTTTCTTGATCTTAGAACCATTACTAAACCTAGAATTATAACCAAGGCCCCTAATGAGCAGACATTAAATCCATCTATAACGCCTAATATTATTGCTAGAACTGGCATTGAGTATTTAAAAATATCAACTTCTCCAATTAATGGTATTTTTATTTTAGGTGAAGAGCTATCAACTTCAGCTCCTTGGATTTGCTTTTCTATTTCTTTGGAAATACTTTCATTAAATCCAAGAAAGAAATTTTCACCAATAAACGTGGCTGGCACTAAACCTCTTTGTCCTTTAGAAACTTCATGTTCATTATACAATTCTTCTACTAGTTCTAAATTTTTAGAAAACTCATATTCTTTTATAACTACATGCGGGTATTCTTCTTTGATTTTTTTAAGAAATTCTTTTTCAGCCGAACAATGAGGGCAAGTAGGGCTACCAAAAAACAATATTTCTAAACTATTTTCTTTATTTTCGAGCAATGAATCTTCTAGGCCAGAAGTAGCTTTTACTAGATTTGTGTTTAAACTAAAAATAGTTAAAATCAATAAAAAAAAGACTGCTATTCTTTTCATAATGTATTATAATTAATTTGTTATTTATCTTTTTTAATTATAACTCTATAAAAAAAATATTTCAAGAAAGGCAATTTTGAATCTTTACTGATAAATTTAAAATTGTTATAATAAATCTATAGTAAAATATTAATTTAAACACCTTAAATTATGTATTAATTTAAGGTGTAAAAAAACTATGAATATTAAAAAAATTACGTTAGTTGGTTTATCTTTTTTTCTTGTTTTTAGTTTGTTTTTTGTTGAACAGGTTAAGGCTATTTATGTTAATGAAGAACAAGATAATTCTTCTGTGGAATCGATTACTTTAAAGGTTGATGGATCAAAAATATATTGGGTTACTAATGGTTACTCCGATCAAGGATTTAAAGTTGTCTGGTCAAAAAATGAAGGGCCGACTTACCCATTGAGAAATGGGGATAAATATCATTATTTTACAGATGCAAATAAAAATTCCGACACATTAGAAGCTTTTAGTGGATCTGGCACTTATTATGTTAGAATTTGTGAATATTTGGGTGGTAAATGTGGTGTTTATAGTAATCAGGTAAAAATTACTTTAGGCGATGAAAACGCCGTGCCCGTAGCCTGTACTCTAGAATATGCTCCAGTTTGCGGTAAGGATGGTAAAACTTATAGTAATAAATGTTTCTTAAATGCTGCTAAGCAAAGCTTTGCTTATACGGGTGAGTGTAAGGAAGAAGTGGTCGCCTGCACTAAAGAATATGCTCCTGTTTGTGCTAAGAATGGTAAAACTTATCCTAATCGTTGTGTAGCCGAAAAACAATATGGTCAAACAATTGCTTATGAGGGAGAGTGCAAAACAAGCACTAGCGATAAAATGATAGAAAGCATAGAAGAAAAAGCTAGTCTTTTGATAAGTAATAATTTAGAGCAAATTTTAAATGAACTTAGAGAATTAAGAAATATAATAAAAGAACAACAAGCTCAAATCACTCATTTAAAATCTTTAATAACTGAAATGAGTAAAATTAGTGAAGAAGCTAGAAACGCTATTAACAGTTTTGTAACTTATGGAGTTGATGAAAATACTAAAAAATTAGGAGAGGGCGAGAGAGCGGCAGTTATTCATTCTTTTCAAAATGCTTTTGGTAAATTACCAGAAACCGGCCAAGAATTAGCCGATGCTATTAAAATAGCCAATGGTCGTTGGCCAGAAAGCTACAATGAAGAAGCTGAGTTAAGAGCTAGGGAAATGTTTAGAACTATTTATAAAAGAGAAGCTGACGAAAACAATGTTAAAGACATGTCAGCTGTAAAAATAATGGCCTATGGTTTAAGACAAAGAGCTGAAAATAGAAATTTAAATAGTGAAGTCAAGGGTATTGCTATTTTTAAAGATATTTTTGATAAATTACCAGAAACAACTGAAGATTGGAATATTATGCAAGCAATAACTTATTCTGGTGCAACTAGATAAAAAATTATGGCTGTTTTATATCAGAAATATAGACCTCAAAAATTTTCGGAAATTTTGGGACAGAACAATATAAAGATTACTTTACAAAACGAAATTTTACATAATAAAATTGCGCA
>CAZNDY010000048.1:0-2222 GCA_964572055.1 uncultured Gammaproteobacteria bacterium | reverse complement strand
AGAATAATTTCTTCTAATAATAAATACAAAGTTTTTATAATTGATGAGGTGCATATGCTTTCCTTGTCGGCTTTTAATGCTCTTCTTAAGACACTAGAAGAGCCACCAGCTAATGTTATTTTTATACTTTGTACTACTGAGGCTTATAAAGTACCACTAACAATAATTTCTCGTTGCGAAAGGTTTGATTTTAAGAAGATAAGCACTTCTGACATGATTTTGAAATTGGAAAATATTGTTAAAAAAGAAAAAATAAAAGCAGATAGGGAGGTTTTAGAATTAATCGCTAGTAAATCAGATGGTCATTTAAGAGATGCTGAGAGTCTTTTGAGTCAAATAATATCTATTTCTGACAATGAAGTAAACATGACTACTGCTAGCCTAGTTATTCCTTATAATAACTTAGAAGAAAATATTAATTTTTTAAAATTTTTAAGCAAAAAAGATGGTATTTCAGCTATTGAGTTAATAAATAGTTTGTTTTTAAATGGTGTTAATTTAAAAGTATTCTTAACTGATTTAATAGAGTTGCTCAGGAAAATGATATTGTCCAAAATGAACAACTCTTTGTCAACTACGCTAGGTTTAGATTTGAGTGAAAAAATGGAGATAAAAATTAGTGAATTAAGTTCTCAATTTGAAATTAATGATTTAATAATTTTAAGTGAAAAATTTTTAGATAATTTAAGAGATGTTGGAAGTCATTTTATCCCTCAAATGCCAATTGAATTAAGTGTTATTGATTTTTGTGACAACAATAAAGTTGATAATATCAGAAAGAATATTGAGTCAGGAGACACTAAATTAAAACAGGAAAAAACAATTAAAGATAACTTGAATGATGATATTTCTAATAAAAATAATTCAGACGGTGTTTTTGATAAAAAAAATATATCTTCAGTTACCGGATCTTCAGTTTTATCTAGTTCAAGTAATGGTGTTTTGAGTTTGGATGAGATACTAAATTTGTGGCCAGAATTTTTAATGAAACTAAAGCCACATAATCATTCTCTGTCTTTTGTTATGCAGTCTTGTCAAATAAACTCAATTAATGATAATAAAATTTGTTTAGCTTTTAAATATAAACTACACAAAGATAGATTAGATAATCCAGAAATAAAAAATATTATTAATAAAATTTTAAGAGATGTTTATAAAACTGATTTGTTAATTGAAGCTGTTGTTAGCGAAGATTTAAAACTTAATAATTCCGATGATAAAAAATCATCTAATAATGAAGCAATAGATAATATTCTTAAAACTTTTGGTGGGCAAATAATAAATTAATTTTTTTATCGTTAATACGAGAAATATAAAAATATGCTAGATATAAAAAAAATAAGAGAGGAAACTAAAGACATAGAACTTTCTTTAAAAAAAAGATTGGGAGATGTTGATTTAGGTTTAAATGGAATTATAGAATTGGATGATAATCGAAAAGGGTTGATTGGTAAATTAGAAAATTTAAAAGCTGATAAAAATAAATTATCAAAAACTAAACCAGATGAAGAAACCATAAAAAGTATTAAAGAGAATAATATTAATATTAAAAATTTAGAAGAAGAATTAAAAAAAATAGAAGATAATTTAAGAGAAAAAATGTTAGAATTGCCTAATGTAGTTGCAGATGAAGTTCTTGCTGGTGGCAAGGAAAACAACAAAGTTTCTTATACTTTTAAAGAAAAGCCTCGGTTTTCTTTTGAAACCAAGGATCATGTTGAATTAGCTGAGGGCTTAGATATTATTGATTATAAAAGAGCAGCTAAAATGTCTGGTTCTGGATTTTGGATATACAAAAAAGAAGGGGCTCTATTGGAATGGGCATTACTTAATTATTTTATAGATTTTCATACAAAAAATAATTATAATTTTGTCCTACCACCATTTTTGTTAAACGAAGCATCAGCTTATGCTTCTGGCCATATGCCTAAGTTTAGAGATGATCTTTTTTGGGTTGAAGATGGCTTATGCTTAAATGCTACCTCTGAAATGATGTTGGGCAATTATCATCGTGATGAAATTCTTAAAGAAGAAGATTTGCCTTTAAAATATTTTGCTTATTCTGCTTGTTTTAGAAGGGAAGCTGGTAGTTATCGTCAAGAAGAAAGGGGCATGATTAGGGGTCATCAATTTAATAAAATTGAGATGTTTCAATATACAAAAGAGGAAGATTCTTGGAGTTCTTTTAAAGAAATGAAAGATTGTGCTACAAAATTATTAGA
>CAZNDY010000047.1:0-5052 GCA_964572055.1 uncultured Gammaproteobacteria bacterium | reverse complement strand
TTTATTTTAGCATTTTTAAAAAATAAAAAAAATACGGCCAATTAAGACCGTATTTTTTATAAAGAAAAAATCTATCTTGTTACTGAAATTGATTTTCCTTGCTCTTCCAGTTCCACAGGAACGGAAACAACAATTCTGTCTCCATTAACAGTATCCTTATAAATCATGTAATTTAAGTCTACAGTAGCTCTTGGATCTGAAGGAATCTCAACTAAATAATCTGGAACTAAATCAGTAGCCAAATTAATCGAACAACCAGAAGCAACAGAAGTCTCTAAACAGTTATCTGTGGTAGTTGCTGTGGCAGCTGTTTCTTCACTTATAGCTGCAGGTAAAACTCCGTCATTATCAATAGCATACTGATAAACAGCATTGATAATTGTGTTTACGTCAGCTGACCTTTGTGCATTTCTAGTGTCAGCCAATTGTTTTCCTGGATTAATAGCCAAAATAACAATACTAGCTAAAATAACTAAAGCAGCAACAGCTAGCAAGATTTCCAATAAAGTAAAACCTTGGTTTCTCTTTTTATTCATAATTTTTTTTGTTTCTATAAAGTATAAAAAATAATTTATAGAAATTAGATTAATTATTTTATTTAAATAAAAAATAATAAATAAATCGACCTTTATTATTTTTATTATTTCTAACTGAATATAACACAAAAATTAAAAATATCCAAATTTTTTAAAAAAAATAAACTGTACACAAAATTTGTTTCTTTAAAAATCAGCAATTTCCTGCCAAGAATATATTTCTATATCTGGTGACAATGATCTTATTTCAACCCTCTCTCTCCTTAAAACACCCCTGAATTCCGAAAAGGATTCAATAACCCTTTCCTCTCCAGCCCCATGAAAAATAGAATAAGAACATTCGTCGCTACCAAGACTTAAAACAAAAGAACCTAAAACAGAATTATCAAAAATTATTTCTTGTAAAGCATGCTCCGAGCAAGTATTAGCCAACATTCTAGCTTGATCAGAATTTTTAATACTAAAACTGTTTTTATTAGAATTAATATTAACCAAAACTATCATCAAGGAGATAGATAAAACTATTGAACTAATTATTAGAACACTAATTAAAACTACAAAAGCTGGTCTTTTATTTCTATTAAACATATTACTTTTTAAGCAAGTTAACTGTAGCAAAAAAGTTCTTGCTATACTCATATTCTTTTTTGTTACTACTAGAGTTATATGAAATATCAAAACTAAAATAAATACTTTGAGTTCCTCCTATAGTTGAATTATTTTCAAATACCAAATTTTCCACAAGAACTTTAGAATTAGTAAGATCAAATAAGTCGCCATTTTCACTAACAACTAATTTATTGTCTAAAATATAAAAATTTATTGGACTCTTTAAAGAATTTAAATGCTCTAAACTCAAGCTATTATCTGTCGCCCCAATTAAAGGAGAAATAATTGATTGTGCGTTCCTTATTTCCTGACCAAGCAACAAAGAAACAATTTGACCTTGTTGTTCAACCTCTAAAATTGTTCTATTTTTTATCTTATTACTATAAAAAATATTTAAAGAGGCAAATAAAGCGGCAAAAATAAAAACAAAAAGACTGATATATAATATCAACTCAATTAAAGTAAACCCTTTACTTTTTTTATATAAATTATTTATCATCATATTTTAAAAACTTTTACTACCACTTCTTTTAACCGAATCATCAAATAAAGTAAAATCAAGGTAATTTATAGTCTGGCCAGTAAACCCGTTGTTAAATCTTAAACGTAAATTATGAGGACCACTACCTGGTGTTAAAACATAAGGTGTTGAAAAAATAGCTGTTTGTCCAGAACGGACATTTCCAGTCCAAACAGAAACATCATTAATAAAAATTTCCTGTAAACGACGAGACGTCCAAGAACCTCCTATAGACTTAATACTAACGCTACTTGCACTATTATTATCTAACAAAATTCCAGAAATATTACTATTGCTTAATGGGGCAGGACCAATTACAGCACTATTTATATCAACCTGGAAATAATCCTTTTCTTCTGGCTCTACCCTGTCGGCGCAATAACCAAAACTACTTGGGCTGCCAGAAGAAATTGTTTTGTTCCAATCAAGCCCCCTGGCGTATAAAATTGGAAAAGAAAAAGACCAATCAGAACTCCAGACACTATTAGGAATACCATTGTTAGGATAATTAGATAAGTCAACTTCTGCTTCCCATGTTATCGGAGTTTCAGATTCAGTACTAACATTAACATCAGCACAATAACCACTTGTCCAATCGCCAGTAATAACAATATCATAATTAGCCACTCCTGGAGGATAAACTATTTCAGGTCTATTAGCGCAATAACCCCAATAAGCTGGACTTCCAGAAGTAACAGTGTCATTATAAGCAAGGCCAGAAGCTGAAAATATAGGCTCAGAATATGACCAATTAGCATCCCAAACATTATAAGGCTCTCCAATCAAAGGATATTCATCTAAAAATATTCTAGCATCCCAAATAACAGGATTTGTAGCATCAGTAGAAATTGTAACATCAGCACAATAACCAGTCTCCCAATCATTTGATATTTCTATATCAATATTAAAATTACCAGATGTTATATGTGAGTTTTTTATAGAACCATCAGACATGATAAATTGAGCAATTAAGTCTATTCCGGCTATTCTTCGACTAAAATCAAATTCAATAGAATAAGGACTTAGCAAAGAAGTCAATTCAAGATCAGGCAATAAATCTATTTCACTACCAGAGCTCAAAGAACCAGACCAAACAGAATAACCGTTCACGTCAACTAAGTTTATTTTGGTATTGGAATTTATGCCACTCCAAATTAACTTTATTTTATCTATACTTATAGCATTGTTTATATTAGTACTGCTCAACTCCGTCCCTATTAACCTATTCCTATCAACACTACTTACCTGACTATTTGTTTTATCAATAATTAAATAATCGACCTCGTCTAATACCAACTCATCGCTTTCAATGTTAAAAGATAAGTTTTTTAAACGAGGAGTATTGTATATATTATATGTCTCTAGCTCTTGTTTAATCCATAAATATTTTCCACTTAGATTATCACCATCACTAATTCCAATAATAGATGAATTATTCTCAGCTAAATCATACGAAGAAGGCTCTACTGTTTGACTATCAGATATGGCTGTATAAATTTCTACCTCAGAAAAAGACTGAGAAGGACTCCTGTAGGGCTCTGAGATAGAAAAAAATATAGAAGCATTATTTGAATTATTAGAACTATCAACAGCGATATCACCAGATTCTTCGTTAAATTTGTAATAAGCCACTAAACTATTATCGGATAAAGGACTTTTTATTTCTTGATACATATTTTCTACAATTTCTTCACTATTTAAAGCTCTATTATAAATACGAACTTCATCTATTTGACCATTAAAGTATCTATCACCAGAAACTCTTCTGCCAATATTCACGTCAGTATTTGAAATCAATAAATTACCGCTCAAAGAAGTTGTCCCCTCCAAAATTCCATTAACATAAATCTTTAAAAACGAACCGTCATATGTACCCACTACAAAATACCAGACACCCTGCTGAGGAATTGTTGTTCCAGTAACATGTCTACCCCCATTGACAGTTCTAACTCCAAACTCAAAAGCAGTATTATCTGAGTTGTGCTGTAAACGATAATGATTGTCACCATCTTTATTGACAATTGTAGCCCAAGGAGAACCAGTCCCAGGATCAATATTCCACTTAACCCAAGAAGATAATGTTATATTACCAGGGTTTAATTCATTTGAATTGTTAATTAAAACATAGTTAGGAGAACCATTAAAATTGAGAGATGTTTTAAAATCTTGAATTTCTTTTAACCATGAAATATTAGAACTAGTAACATTTTTATATTCATCCAAGCTATACACTTTAGAAACACGATGACCGTTTAAAAAAAACTCACTTGAACTAGGAACATCTTTAACCCAATCAGGGTTGTTTATAAGAGAGGAATTAGTAGCAGAAACTTTTTCTAAGACATCTGAACCACTACCTTCATCCAATGGCCAATAAGCCACTAAGTTTGGCTCATTTCCTAATAATTGTTTTGAAATATTATTTAATATCTCAGACTGACTTAATGCTTTGTCCCAGACCCTAAACTCCCTAATTCTACCGTTAAAAGTACTTGGCAAAGACCAATACGGCCACCAAGCAATAGTTAAAAATTGATCAGAAACAGTATCTAAAACTTGCTCCCTCTCAGCAAGCAAAACTCCATCAGCATAAATACTAGTTTTGCTTCCATCATGAACCACAGCAAAATGAACCCACTTATTTAAAGAAGTATAATTAAAATCTAAATCATAAGAACCCCAAAGCTGTAACCTCCAACGATTATCAGAATTAAGAGTTCTTAAGGAGAAATCCCTGCCAGAAGAGGCTGGAGCTCCAAAAGCGAAAAGGGATTCCTTGTCTGTAAAGCTATAAGTCTTAGCCCAAAGCTCAATTGTCCTAGGCTTATTACCATCTATATTTAAATCAGCTGCAGTAAATTCTGTTTGAACATAATCACTATTTAAAGAAAACTCTAAAGAATTGCCATTACTAGCCAAACCCTCATACAAGGTACTAACTTCAGATAAAACAAGGTCGCCTTTGTCACAGTTTGTCTGATTATAAGAAAAATATTGACCATCCCCAAACCATCTATCACAATCATAATTTTCCACTCCTTGCCAATTAGTAAAATACTTATAAAGAGAAATGCCGACTAATCTTCCTGGACTTTTTGACCAATTAACAGAAACAGCTACTTTTTTGACATTTTCAGATATAGTGCTAATAGTAATCGTTCTAGTAAATCTGTCTACTTGATCACTTTCACTAACAAAAAACCATTCACCTTCAGAACGAGAAAGACCATAAACTCCATCAACTAAATTGCTAAAACCACGATCTCTTATACCTGAAACTATCTCTAAGGATTGACTAGCTATTAAAGAAGCTTGAGAAGTAGAATTATCTTTATTTAAAGAGTCATTAGAATAAAAAAGCAAACCCAAAAGAGACACCATAACCAG
>CAZNDY010000046.1:0-5147 GCA_964572055.1 uncultured Gammaproteobacteria bacterium | reverse complement strand
AAGCTTTTTTATTTTTTTTAATTTGATAGATCATATAAAACAGTCTCTAATTTATAATCATAATTCTGACCACGATCCGTCCAGCTAACCCAAGACTCAACAGTTGTACTAGCCAAAGTTTCAGCCCTAACAGTTATCAGTCTTTTAAAAATAGTATCTTCTCCCCCATCTAAATGCCTAAAAAATCCACCATCATTTTGCAAAATCGCCTGATCTATGCTTGGGCAACTAGTAGCAATTAAAGAATAATAATCAACCTTGTAAGTATATTCACCAACACCGGCCGACGATATTCCATCCCACAAATCATAATCTAAATCTAAAATAATATTAGTATCTCTAATATTTTTCATCAGCTCTATTCCTTCTTGTGATAAATAAGAAGCAACCACTAAATTTTTCTTAACACTCTGAAAATATAAACTTTTTCTAACCAGCGACATAAGTGATAAAAGCCCAACACTTAAAACAAAAAGGATGACAACTGTTTCCATCAAAGTAAAAGCTTTCTTATTTTTTGATTTCTTTTTCATAACAGAAAAATAATTAATAAGAGATGCAAGAAGAACCAACAGAACAAAAGGAACAACAATATTTACCAGAATCACCACAAGAACAATCTTCAGCATCATTTAGGCCAAACTGGTTAGCAATCACTAATTTGGCCATATTAGATTCAATACTTTTTAATTCAATTATTAAATCAGAACTTGAGGTTGAATAATTGGTGGCATCATAAAAAAAAGGAAAAAAAGAATCAGTTGGAAATAAAATCAATACTTCATCAGATAGGCTTATATTGCTAATAATATTACCATCAGAAGAATGTTCTTTAGCTCCAAAAGAGGGATTAATTTCATCGCTGTCGACTAACATGTCTCCATCTAAATCAGCAAAAATTTGATAAGAAGAAGAAGCTAAATTTAAACTAGCGCCCCAATAAACTGGTAATTGATCATTATAATACTCTAAATTTAAAGCTTTCCACTTAAGAGATTCGAGGTCGGAAACAAGAGAAATTTGAAAATTATTTAAAGAAGAATAATCCTCTCCTACTTTATAGTTAGCCACCAATAAAGAGCTAAGAATAATAATAATTGATAAACTGACTAAAGCTTCTATTAAAGTAAAGGCATTTCTCTTCATACTTTTTTTAGATTAAAATTTGACAAAAATTTATCACCTAAAGAAATCATCTTTAAACGATCTTTTTCCGAATCATCTCTAAAACCAACTAAGTGCAACAAACCATGAACCAGGATAAAATCAAGTTCGGACTGAAATGTTTTTTTAAATTCTTTAGCTTGCCTTTTGATTTGTTTAATATTTATAATCACTTCATTTAAATCCTCAAAAGACAAAACATCTGTTGTTTTATCAAAACCACGATAAGCTTTGTTTATCTCTCTCATTCTTTTATCACCAATAAAGGCAATCGAAATATCACCTCTAAGCTTATATTTCCTAGAAAAAGCTTCTACTATCAATTTAATCCGAGTCAAATTAAATTTATCTTTGCTTAAATTATTTATATCAACTGTCATGCTAAAATAATAATCTTCTAAAAAATCTAAACATTCTATAAACTAAATAAGAAAAATTATTTACCACCAAATCAAATGTTCCTGGATATTCAAAATTTTCACCACCAAAGCCCTTCTTAAAACGACTAACACCTGGCCATTTCAAATCATCAACTCCATAAAAATCGTAAAAAGAAAAATTGTTTTCCTGGGACAATCTTATTAAATAAAAATGTAAAAGATAAGGACCCATCACATTTCTTTGACTATCAGAAGAAGCGCCATGCAAATAAGAAACACAATCCTTATAAAAACAGAAAATTCCAGAAGCAACAACCTGTTTTTCATAACTAGCTTCAAAAACCCTAATATTACCACCACCCGATGTAATCAAGTTATAATAATAATCTTTATCATGAATAGAAAAATTATCTCGAACTGAGGTTTGTCTTATTAAATCCCAAAAATTAGCAAAAGCTTTGTCTTTGTCTGTCTCTTCTGCAACAACAACTTCTTTTTTTTCAGCTAGTCTAATATTATATCTTGTCTTCTGCTTCATATCAGCCAAAATCTCTAACAAATCTTTTCTCAAATCTATAAAAATAGTCTTAGAGGGCTGAACATCTTTAGTTTTTTTTAAAAAACTACTCTTAGCTAAAAAATGGTCAGAAAATTCTAATCGAATAAAAACAACTCCCCTTTTCATGGCTTCATTCTTTAAAGAAAGCAAAGCATCTTCTTTCAAATTGTTTTCAAGGTCATTTTTAAATACTGGGCCTCTAGGCAAATACCAATATTTAAATTTATTAGCTAAAAAAGAAACTTCAACTACTACAGCCAAACAAACAATCAAACCATTTTTTTTAACTGAAACATAATGACATTTACGACCATAAGATTCCTGAATAAAGCCCCAAAAAGATGATTGTAAAAAACTTTTTTTGCCAAAAAAACCGGACAAACCGGCAAATTCTGTATTTTCTATATTTTCAAAATTTTCTCTACTTAAAAATTCAATACTTTCTTTTTCCATATTTATTAAAACTGACTAGCCATATTATACATCGGTAAAATTATAGCTGCCACCATAATACCAACACCAACACCCATGATAACCATAATAACTGGCTCTATGATAGCACTAATATTATTTAATTGATTTCTAACATCTTTGTCATAAAATTTAGCTACTTCCTCTAAGATATCGTCCAGCTTACCAGTTTTTTCACCAACCGACATCATTTCTGGAATCATCTTAGGAACATAAGCACTATTCTCTAAAGCACTGATAATTGACCCACCCTCACTAACGTTATCAACAGTTTCTTTTATTATATCTTTATAAGCTGTGTTTTTAATAATATCACCAACAATAACTAAGCTTTTATTCATACTAACACCACCTCTTAATAAAGTACTAAGTGATCTACAGAACCTAACCAAATAAACTAATTGAAACAATTTTCCAACAGACGGAACTTTTAAAAGAAAATAATCGAAAGTTCTTTTACCAAATCTAGTTTTAAGAAAAGCTCTAAAAGCAATTATAAAAGCTATTAGAAGAGCAATGAGTAGTAAATAATATTTTTGCCCAAACTCAGTTATCCCAATAACTATTCTAGTTGGCAGTGGCAAAGTAGCTCCGGTCTCTTGAAGCATACTTGTTAATTCTGGTAAAACAAAAAATATAAAAACCACACCCACGCCCAACAAACCAACTAAAATAAAGGCTGGATAAATCATAGCCCCTTTAAATTTCTTTAACATATCATAATCCTTTTCCATTTCATCTGCCAAATAATTTAAAACCTCGTCTAATTTACCAGAAGTTTCACCGGCCTTGATTATATTGCAATAAAAATCAGAAAAAATCCTATTATATTGTTTTAAAGCGTCTGACAAAAGAGCTCCACCATCAACCTCATAAGCTATTTTAGAGATTATATTTCTAAAATGATCATTTTCTGTCTGTTCAATTATTGTGTACAATGCTTCAGTAATAGTAACATGAGCAGAAATCATAACAGCAAATTGCCTTGAAAAAACAACCAAATCCTTATTTTTAACAGGACTAAGCTTCTCATTTATCTTTATTTCTAAGGAATTAGATATATCATCTATTTTAATAACGTTTAACAATTTTTTGTTCAACCTTTTAATAGCATCTCCTTCACTCAAAGCTATAACCCTTCCGAATTTAGTTTTACCTTTATTATTTTTGGCTTTATATTTAAAAATAGGCATATTTTTGTAATTACATTTCAATAACTCTAAGAACTTCCTCAATATTGGTTACACCCTTTAAAACCTTAAGGAAGCCATCTTGCTTTAAAGACACAAATTTTTGACTTTTTCTAACATTTTCAACGTTTAAACTAGTTATTTTATTCATAATTATGTCTTTTAAGTTATCATCGATTTCAATAACCTCTCCAATAGAAACACGATCCAAATAACCACTATTTTGACACTTAGAACAACCAACAGGTTGATATATTTTAATATTTTTTATATCATCAAAACTATTTATTCCTGGTAACTCTTGCTTTAAACGATCAAAATCAACATCTTTAATTATTTCAAGAGCATCTTTCATAAATTTTTCACGATACTCCTTGTCAGCTTCTTTTTTACAATTCTCACACAACCTTCTACTTAAACGTTGAGCAATAACTATTCTTAAAATAGAACAAAGAAGCACTGGTTCAGCTTTCATATCTATTAAACGAAAAATAGTTCCAATAGCATCATTGGTGTGAATAGTTGATAAAACTAAGTGACCAGTAAGGCCAGCATGAATTGAAAGTTCTACTGTTTCCTCGTCTCTGATTTCACCCACCATAATAACATCAGGATCTTGACGAACTAGAGATCTAAGACCGGTTGCAAAAGAATAACCTATTTTAGGTCTTATTTGAGACTGGTTAATGCCTTTTAATTGATACTCAATCGGATCTTCTAGGGTAGAAATATTGACACCTTCCTTGTTTAAAATATTTAAAATTGAATAAAGGGTAGTTGTTTTACCAGAACCAGTTGGACCAGTTACTAAAATAATACCATTAGTCTTTTTAACATTTTTTCTAAAAACATCTAAAACATAAGAATTAAAACCTAACTCATCCAATCCAATAACACCCTTAGCCGTATCTAAAATACGCATAACAACTTTTTCCTTACCGCTACCAACCGGTAAAGTAGAAATACGAAAATCTATCTCACGATTATCTAAAACCAAAACAATACGTCCGTCCTGAGGAACACGAGTTTCATCAAGTTTCATTTTAGCCATAACTTTAATCCTGGCCACAACCGCCCCATGAATGTTTTTAGGTAAAAATAAGGCATTTTTCAAGATACCATCAATTCTATAACGAACACGACTCTCACCTTCATAAGGCTCAACATGAATATCACTGGCACGACTATCGATAGCATTTTTAATAATAACCGAAACTATCTTAGCAACTGGAGCACTGTTGGCATCATCCACATTTAGATCCTCTTTATCATCTTCTTTTTTTACTTGAACTAAATCCTCACCTCCCTCTGATTTTGACTTAATCTCCAAAGCAGAAGAAATTTCTTCTTCCATTTTTTTATACTGTCTAAAAGCAGAGTTAA
>CAZNDY010000045.1:0-5533 GCA_964572055.1 uncultured Gammaproteobacteria bacterium | reverse complement strand
TGGTTTTTTTCCATCGCTTCCTTGAATCTTTCTCCGTCAAAAAGTAAGGCAATGTCTTCCTTCAATAAATGGCTATTTATTTCTTCTAAAAATTTTTGGTCGACTCCAGCACCTACTCCCCAAGCAATTCCAGTTCCAGTATAATCTTCGGCAATAATATTTATACCTTTGTTTAATTTTTCTTCTAATGTTTTTTGATATTGGGTGCGATTTAAGCAATATATTATTTGAGCTTCGCGAGCGCTTAAATTGTATGGGTTACCATTTCTTAGATAATTATTTAAGATTGGTCCAGATGGCTCTAAATCATATATTGGATATTTTAAATATTCAGCTTCTATATTTTTTTCTTTTAACTTTTCAATCAAAATTTTGGCTTGAGTGCTTTTACCTAAGTTATTGGTTCCGTAAAAAACTATTAATTTACCTTTTTTGATTGACATATCTTTTATCGATTATCACCACTTCCACCTATTTTATCTCTTTCTAGGCGTGAAAGTAGTTTTTCTAAATTAGTATTAGCTACATCTTCTAGTTCTAATCCAAATTCAGTTGATAGTTGCGATATATACCACAAAACATCACCTAGCTCTTTTTTAATTTCTTCTTTTTTTTCTGAACTTACTATACCATTATCATCTCTTATAATTTTTTTTATTTTTTCAGCCACCTCTCCTGACTCACCCACTAAACCTAAGACGGGATAAATATAATTATTACCCTTATTTGGGTATTTAGCTGTTTTCTGTGATTCTTGTTGGTATTCATTAAAATTCATTTTTTTAAGCTTCGTTTTTTATCTTTTCAACAATAGCGTCAATTTGACTGTGTAATTCGTCCCAACTTCCATTGTTGTTTATTTTATAATCGGCATTATCCATAACCTGAGGGATTTCCATTTCTGGTTCAGCCATTTCTTCTTTTTCGAATTCTTCCATGGTTTTTTTGTCATCACCTGGGTTTTCGTTTCTATTAATAACTCTTTGTAGTCTTATTTCTTTATCGGCATGTATGCTTATTAATCTAAACTCTGGTAATTCTTTTAAGTATTTGATATCTGCCATTCTTCTTATTCCATCAATTACTATAAAGTGATGACTGTCGTCTTTAGCATCTTTAGCGATTGCTTTGGCTAAAATATCTTCGCCAAAGTTTTGTCTGATGGTGGTCGAGAATTTTTGTAGGTTTTCTCTACTTAACTCAATACTAAGTCTGTTCATGGCATCTCTTAAGATGGTTGAAAAGCGATAATCACTAGCGTCGTTTGTTTTTATTAAGTATTGTTTCATTACACCTTTACCGCAAGCGATTTGGCCCACTAGGCCGATAACAATTTTTTTCATAAATAATTTCTAATAGACAACTTTATATCTAACCAGGTAGGAATTGTTATTTATTTTTTTTAATTCCAGAAGTTCCAAGTTAATATCAAAATTATCGTTAAATAATGATAAGCCAGAACCGAAAATCTTCGGTTCAACAGTTAGTATTATTTCATTTATTAATTTTTTTTGCAAGAAGATGGTGTTTAGCCCTGTTCCACCACCAAGTAGAGCTTTTTTAAATCCTACTTTTTCTAGCTCTTCTAACACTTTTTCTGGTTCTCCTTTAACCCATTTGACTCCTTCAATTTCTTCTTCGCTTTCAGCTTTTTCTGAAAAAACAACGTTTAATCTGTTTTTAAGTGGGGCTGGAAAAGTTTTGAAAGTGTTGTAGCCCATTATAAGCATGCCAAAATCTTTGGAGGTTTGGATAAAAACTTGTTTGTCTTCTTTGCTGGTCCAATTAGCAAAATGATCTTTATTTTTGGCTATTTTACCATCAGCAGTAATAGCCATAATTAGTGTTACTGGAATCATATTTAGATAGCTATTGGGGCTTTAATTCCCGGGTCAGGGTTATAACCCTCTAAATTAAAATCTTCATATTCAAAAGAAAAAATATCTTTTTTGTCAGGATTGATAATCATTTTTGGCAATTCTTTCGGTTCTCTTGATAATTGTTCTTTAACTTGTTCAAAATGATTTTTGTAGATGTGTAGATCGCCAAAAGTGTGAACAAATTCTCCCGGTTTTAAATTGCAAACTTGAGCTACCATCATAGTAAGTAGAGCATAAGAAGCAATGTTAAAGGGAACACCTAAAAAAATATCAGCACTTCTTTGGTATAATTGGCAGGATAATTTTCCTTGGGATACATAAAATTGAAAAATAGTGTGACATGGTGGTGGCGCTGTTTTTTTACCAGAAATAAGTTGTCTTAAATCGGCTACATTCCAGCCACTAACAATAATTCGACGAGATTCTGGACTATTTTTTATCATATCAACTGCTTCGGCAATTTGATTTATTTTTTCGCCATCTTTTCCTTCCCAAGCTGTCCATTGCTTGCCGTAAATTGGACCTAAATCACCATTTTCATCAGCCCATTCGTCCCAAATAGTTACTCCATTATCATTTAGATATTTAATATTGGTATCTCCCTTTAAAAACCATAATAATTCGTAGATAATTGACTTCAAATGAACTTTTTTGGTGGTCATTAGTGGAAATCCTTTTGACAGGTCAAACCTTGCTTGTCGACCAAAAACACCTCTAGTTCCTACGCCGGTTCTATCATCTCTATCGGCGCCATTTTCCATGACATCACGCAGTAAATCTAAATATTGTTTCATATATTTGATTTAATTATTATGCTTTAATTTTAACAAACTTAAATGTTTTGGACAAGTTGGTTTTTTATTTACAAAATGTTATAATAAACATACAAAAATTAACCTTTTGTTATGAAAAAATATATTTATTTAACATTTTTAGTTTTTATTTTGTTTTTTATTGCTAGCCCTTTTAAAAATTTAAAAGCTCAAACCTTGGGCGAGAGATTGACTGGTAGAATTCTTGTTGATGTTGAGCGTAATGGTGAAGCTTGGTATGTATATCCAAAAGATAATAAAAGATATTATCTTGGCCGTCCTCATAATGCTTTTTCTATTATGAGAGAACTTGGGCTCGGTATTTTTGAAAGAGATTTTGCTAAAATTGATTCATCTGAAGAAGAGGGTGAGGAATATTTAGGTGATATAAATTTAGCTAAAAGATTGGCTGGTCAAATTATTTTACAAGTTGAACGTAATGGCGAAGCTTGGTATATAAATCCTTTAACCTATAAAAAACATTATTTAGGTCGTCCTGACGATGCTTTTAGAATTATGAGAGAATTAGGGCTAGGAATTAGTCGCAAAAACTTAGCTTATGTTCATAAAAATACTTTAGACGAAAGTATTAACGAATACAGTGCTTATGATTTTAAAAAAGTTGTTAATTACAACAATCAAGATTATTTTTTAGATGTTATTGAAATTAATTTAAATAACCCTAATTTAAAAATTATTACTGACACTGCTAATTCGCAAAATTGCACAGGCCGTTGTCAAGCCAAAGAATTACTTGATTATTTTGAAAATGACAAAGTTTTTGCTGCTATTAATGGTTCTTATTTTGATACTAGTGCTGAAAAATTAAATTATTATTTTTTTCCGGTTTATAATTCTAAGTTAAAAATTTTTATAAACGATAATCAATTAAAGTATCCAACTACCGGCCCAATTATGGCTTTTGATAAAAATAATGAATTTCATTATTTTAAGGATAGTCGTGATTTTGTTAGTGTTGAAAATTTTGAAACCACTTATGGTGTTGAACTTCAAGCAGCTATTGGTAATAAGCCTCGCTTAATAGAGAATGGTCAAAATTTATTAATTGATTGGGAAGTTGATGATAAGCAACGTGATTTGAAGGCTACTCGTAATGCAATAGCTTATAAAAAAGATGATTTTGGAGGCAAGGGTTTTGTTTATTTAATAGTTGCTCGCAGTGCTACAGTTTCTGATTTAGCTGAAATTTTAAAAATTATGGAAATGGATTATGCTATTAATCTTGATGGCGGATATTCAGCTGCCTTGTTTTATCATGATGAATATATGTATGGTCCTGGTAGAAATATTCCTAATGTGATTATGTTTGCTGAAAAATAATTTATGTTGAATAAATATATTGAAGAATTGAAAAATAAAAAAGAAATTTATTTAAGAATAAAAGTTTTTCCTAATTCTAGTAAAACTAAAATTAAAGAAATAAAGATTGATAATATAGAAAACAAAGACGTTGAAACTTTAATTTTTAACATTAAAGCTCAAGCTGAGAAAAATAAAGCTAATCAAGAATTAATGAAGTTTTTGTCCAAAGAGTTTAATGTCTTAGAAAAGGACGTTTCTATAATTTCTGGGGCTAGCTCCAGAATTAAATTAATTAAAATAAAAATATAAAATAAAATGGATTTGTCAGTAGTAATAGTTTCCTATAATGTCAAGGAGAAATTAAATAATAATTTACAAGCTCTGTTTAAATCACAGGGTGATTTTTCTTTTGAAGTTTTTGTAGTTGATAACAATTCTCAAGATGGTTCAGCTGAGATGGTAGAAAAAAAGTTTCCTCAAGTTAAGCTAATAAAAAATGAAGATAATTTAGGTTTTTCAAAAGCTAATAACATTGCCATTAAACAGTCTAAAGGTAATTTTATTTTATTGCTTAATCCCGATATGCAAGTTTTTGAAGATACTTTAAAAAAATCTTTGAATTTTGCTAAAAGTAACCCTAAAGCTATTGTTTCTAGTTGTAAATTAGTAGATGAAAAAAATAATATTATTAGGCATATTCGTCGCTTTCCTAAATTTTTTGATCAACTAATGATAATTTTGAAAGTTCCTCATGTTTTTCCAAAAGTTTTAAATAAATATTTAATATCTGACTTCGATTATAATCGAAGTCAAAAAGTTGATTCGGTTCGTGGTTCTTTTTTTATGATTAACAAAAATGAATTTAAAAGACTAAGTGGACAAGACTTGCCATTATTAGATGAGAGATATTTTGTTTGGTTTGAAGAGGTTGATTTTTGTAAAAATATTTATCGATTAGGAGGGGAGGTTTGGTATAATTCTGAGGTTAAATGCTTAGATTATGTCGGACAAAGTTTTTCTTTGTTAAAAAGAATAAAAGCTCAAAAACTTTTTAGAGACTCAATGTTAAAATATTTTGAAAAATGGCAGGCAAGATGGCAATATTTTTTATTAAAAATATTTTGGTTAATCGGGATGTTTTTTACCTTTCTTTTTTATAAAGATAAAAAATAATATATTTTAATTAAATTTTTTATTTTAAGTATTTGAATTTTTTTGAAAAGGAGCTATAATTAAATAATATATTGAAAAAATTAAAAATAAATTTAAAACTATGTCGCATAAAGACGCTCGCCCCTTATAGCCTTTGGCACGGGGTTCCGTGTCCACGCGATTAGATTATTAAAAATATGTTAAATCAAAAGAAGAAAGCTTTCACCCTAATCGAGCTCTTAGTAGTAATTGCCATTATTGGTATCTTGGCTACTTTAGCTGTTGTAGCCTTACAACAAGCTAGATCTCGCGCTAGAGACTCTAAAAGAATGGCTGATATGAAACAAACCCAAACAGCTTTAGAAT
>CAZNDY010000044.1:0-5598 GCA_964572055.1 uncultured Gammaproteobacteria bacterium | reverse complement strand
TGGCAAAATATATGAACCGCCAATATCTCCACTAAATTTTTTAAAATAAACATTTTTTAAAGTATTTTGTTCTAAGAAAGAAAAAAATCTAGTCCAATAAGTATGCTTATCTAAAACAGAAAAAGAACTGCTCATTTTATTTTTAAAATTAAAAACCTCAACATATTTTTGTTCCAATTCACTCTTTTCTTTATTAACAACTGAAATTTCATCTTGCAAATAATAAGAATTTTCAATACTTCTATTTTTCTCCCACCAAGATAATAAAAAATACAACTCCATAATTAAAACAAAGGAAACCAACAATAAAGCAAAAAAAGCAACCAAATGCTTATTTAACTCAAAATAAACCGGAACCTCATCTTTAATCAAGTCAGATTCTAATAACTGTAAATTATCAATATCGTTATCTTTGTCTTTTTTTCTATTTTGTATCTTGGACCAAAAAGATTTAATGGAAGCAAAAAGGTCTTTTTTGCCTCCTTTCTTTTCTTTTTTATCTTTCTTGTTTAAATCTTCCTTTTTTTCGGAGTTATCATCTATTTTCTCCTCCTTATTGATTTTATCTTCTTTAAAGTCTGGCTTTTTTTTATTATCTTTATCCATATTTTAAAAATTAATTTTTATCAGCCCCCCTCAAGGCCAAACCATTTGCCACTGAAAGTTTAGGACCAACCTCTGATAAAACCGTTTCAATTTCTGGCGGATAAGTAACTTTAAACCAAGGATTGCCAATTACAACTCTCATATCTAATATTTTTTCTAAATAATCAGAAAAATTATACAACAAACAACCACCACCAGATAAAACTATTTTTTCAATATTTTCATTATTACCATTATAAAAAAGATCAATCATGTATTTTATTTCATCAACAACAGGATTAATAGCATCTAAAACAACTTTAGGAATATCCTTTTTTTGCTCATCTTTGGACATGCCCAAGTCAAATTTAAATTGTTCTGCTTGTTCTGGGCTAATTCCCATTTTAGCGCTAATTTCGTTAGTAATACTTTTACCGGAAATATTTATACTTCTATTTAAAAAAGGAATACTTTCTTTAACTATAGAAAAGTCAGTGCTATTTTCGCCCATCTCCACAATCATTACCGTGGCTGGATCATTGCCCAATAAAGCTCTGATTAAAGAAAATGTTTCAGTCTCTAGATTAGCCAAAGTTAACTTAGCCTCCTTAAAAACATCAATATATTTTTTTATAAGCTTTTTAGGGGAACCAGTTAAAAAAACTTTAACATTACTACTGCCACTAGTTTTATTAGGAATAATTTTCCAGTCTAAAACCATTTCTTCTAAAGGCAAAGGAATAACTTTTTTAGCTTCTTCTATGATTTGTTCGTTAATTTTCTTTTTATCAAAGTTATAAAGATTAATAACAGAAGAAAAAACAGACCAACTAGGAAGAGAAGCATTTGCCTTGGTAGTTTTTATACCTAATTCATTTTTAAGTTTAACTATTGATTTAGCCAAAAAAACAACATCATCAGAATAAGTAAAATCGGCACCCTCAATATTTTCCGAAAAACCATAATTAGATAAAGAAATCTTTTTTCCCTTTTTTAATAATTCAACCATCTTTAAAGATGAATTACCAATATCTATACCTAAAAAATGATTATCATTGGAAGATGAAAATATTCCCATAATTTTTATTTTATTTATTTTTAAACAAAATTGATTTTATCAAAAAAATATGCTATTATTTCAACAGATATACAAAATAAGTAAATAGTCGTTATAACTATATCTAGTATAATTATAACACAAAAATAAAAAATGGAAAAGAACAAAATAAAAAAAGCTCTATTGGTCCTAGCCTTCTTAGCAATAGTCTTCATTGTTGGTTTTTTTATTTGGAAAGTATTTTTTAAACAAGAATCAATAATACCAGGAAAACAAAAAGACCCAGACAAAACGATCATAGACGGATTACCAACCTCACCAGACGGAACACCGATAATAGATGGCACTGAACCAACGAAACCAATTGATATTAGTGACGACAAGCCAAGCTCACCACAAGAAGCCCAACAAGTAGAAGGTGCCGGTGATGCCGATCAAATAGCAGTTGGCGGAATAACTAAAACAACCACTATAGTTGAATCCAAAACAATGGAACCAACACTAGGAAAAGACGGAGGATCGGTTCAATTTTATAATAAAAATGATGGGAAATTTTATTTAGTAAATGACGAGGGTGATTTAATTCCCCTAAGTGACAAAGTTTTTCATAACGTTAGCGCTGTTGAATGGGCGCCTAACAAAACAAAAGCTGTAATTGAATACCCTGATCAAACTAAAATAATTTATGATTTTTCCACAAGCAAACAAATAACACTGCCAAAACATTGGGAGGATTTTACTTTTTCTCCTGACAGCGAAAAATTGGTTAATAAAAGTTTGGGAATTGATCCTGATAACAGATGGTTAGTTATTTCCAATAGTGACGGAACTCAGACTAAAAAATTGGAGCATATAGGAGAAAATGATAAATGGGTTATACCATCTTGGTCGCCTAATAATCAGTCAGTTGGAATGTACACGCAAGGAGTTGACGCCAATCGAAGAGAAGTTTTCTTTATAGGAGAATATGGTCAAAACTTTAAATCTACTATTGTTGAGGGTTGGGGTTTTCAACCACAATGGTCACAAGATGGTGACAAATTACTTTACAGTGTATATTCTCCCAAGGATGACTTGAAACCAAAAATATGGATTGTTAATGCTAGTGGAGATAACATCGGAACAGATCGCAGAAGTTTACAGTTAGAAACATGGGCCGAAAAATGTACCTTTGCTAGCGACTCTGAAGTTTATTGTGCCGTGCCAAAAGAACTAGATGAAATGGCTGGAATGTTCCCAGAATTAGCCTTAAGAACATCAGATGATTTATACAAAATAAATATAGAAACAGGTTCAAAAACATTAGTAGCCGTCCCTGATCAAGCTTACAATATATCGTCTATAGTTATTGATAAAAACCAAGAAAATCTATTTTTTACTGATTATACTACTGGTCAAATCCATAAAATAGATTTACAATAAAATCTTTCTTCTAGCTCCAATTTAAGAAAGTGAAAAAAATAATAAGATTTTTGATAGATTCTTTATTTCCTAGAGAATGTTTATTATGCCAAAAAGAATTTGGCGTTTACCTATGTCAAAAATGTTTTAAATCTTTAAAATTTAAAGAACAAAATTGTTTAAATTGTGGATCAAAAACTAAAAACGGTGAGTTTTGCCAAAACTGTCAAAGCATATTTAGTTATCAGGGAGTAATGGTGGCTGCCGATTTTAATGACAATAAAATAGAAAAATTAATTACACTTTTTAAATACAACTTCATAAAAGAAATAGGCTATTATCTTGGCCTATTTTTATTTAATTTTTTTAAAGAAAAAAACGAATACAATCCAATACTAAGAAAAAACAAAGAGAGGAAAAAATTTACCAAACAAAACTCACTATTAATTCCAGTCCCCCTCTCCTCTAAAAGATTAAGATGGAGAGGTTTTAATCAAAGCGAAATACTAGCTCAAATAATTTCAGAAAAAGAAGGAATAAAAATTTCCAAAAACTTAATCAAAATTAAAGAAAGTGAAAATCAAGCCAAATTAAAACTTTCGGAAAGAAAAACTAATCTCAAAAAATGTTTTTCCTTCTTAAACGAAGAAATGGCACAAAGAGAAATAAAAGGGAAAAAAATAATAATCGTAGATGATGTTAGCACTAGCGGTTCGACTCTAGAAGAAATAAGCAAAGTTATAAAAAAATACCAAGCCTCAGAAATTTGGGGCTTGGTATTAGCTCACGGTTAATTACTTTAAAACTGCTTTCAAATCAGAAATTATATCCTCTAAACTATAATCAGATTTAACATAATATTTATTAATTCCAAAATTTATATAAGATTTTATCTTATCATTACCGGCTGTATTGGAAACCACAAAAATAGGGATGTTCTTATTAACAGATTTAGAGGATCTTATTTTAATTACAAAATCAAGACCACTCTCCTCTCCTGGCAAATAATGATCAAGCCAAATAAAATCAATTTTATTATCATTAATAATTTGGAAAGCTTCAGTAACAGATTTAGCCACAAAAACAATAAAATTATTAATCTCTAACTTTAATTTAATAGCATCAGCCAAAGGTCTTTCATCTTCAACTATTAAAATTTTTTTATTTTTTTCCATTTTTAAAAAAATTATTATTAAGACAAGGACTTATTTCCCTCCTTTTTAACAACCCCTTTTAAAGGTAGAGATATATAAAAAGTTGTACCCTTGTTTTCTTTAGATTTAAAACTAATAACACCACCAAAACTACTAATAATTGCTTTTACAATATAAAGACCTAAGCCAGTACCCTCAGTATTCCTTTTTTTAATATTATCAGCTCGAAAAAGCTTCTGAAATATTTGGTTTTGCTGATCACTTTGTATGCCATAACCCTCGTCCCTTACCTCAATATCAACACCTTTCTTTTTTTGATTAATTTTTATTTTAAGTGAAACCGTGCTATCTGGAGGGCTATATTTAACAGCATTAGAAACCAAATTCTGAAAGACTATTCTTAAAAGTTTAGGATCATAATTTAGATTGTCTATTTTTTTATCGTAAGTTTTTTCAATATTTATATTTTTTTCAATAATAGTCACCGCTTGTTCCTTTAAAACATCTTCCATGACAGCAATAAAATTAGTTGGTTCAGGATCAATCATAAAAGTACCAGTTTCTAGGCGAGAAACATTGAGCAAAGAATTAACCAACTCAACCATTCTCTTATTACTGTCAAATATTTCTTGAGCAAACTTCTTTTGATTTTCACTGAGCTTTCCTCCGTCACCAGCCAACAACATCTCTGAATACCAATTTATAGCCGATAAAGGTGTTCTAAGTTGATGAGAAGCCAAAGAAACGAACTCAGTTTTAGCTTTATCAACCTCCCTTTCTCTAGTTACGTCCTTAGCAAAAACTAAGATAAATTGATCGGACAATCTAACACTGCTAAGATTAAAATAATAACTACAAACATTTTTAAGGTCGGCTCTTTTATGCAAAACATCAATTTCATCACTCCCCCTTTTAATAACTTTATTAATATGATTCTTAATTAAATCATGACTATCTTCACATATTAAATCATAAATTTTAAAATTCCTTAATTTAGCTTGAGAATACATAGTAGTTTTAACTAAAGCATTATTAAACTCTATTATCTTACCACTATAATCGATAACCATAATACCATCAGGAGCTTCGTCTATATAACTTCTAAACTTTTTCTCACTCTCGCTTATTCTAATATTGGCCCTCTCCAGTTTATACATTAAAG
The DNA here is from genome assembly GCA_964572055.1 of uncultured Gammaproteobacteria bacterium. Classification (GTDB taxonomy): domain Bacteria; phylum Patescibacteriota; class Patescibacteriia; order Patescibacteriales; family UBA12465. The sequence goes on along the minus strand of CAZNDY010000044.1, from coordinate 239 downwards.
AAAGTATTTTAAAAATAAATATCAACAAAAGAATAAAAACAAAAATACTAAAAACTATAAAGGGTAAGAAATCAAAAACAAATTCTCGTACTGGAAGCTCTACAAATAATCCCCAAGCAGTTGTTTCAATATAGGACCAAGAACCAAAAACCTTATTAGTAAAATAAGATGAATAAAAAGCAAAGGAACGCTTGTGCTCCAGAAAGTCCCTAACAATCTCAACGTCACCCAAATTGCTC
>CAZNDY010000043.1:0-5678 GCA_964572055.1 uncultured Gammaproteobacteria bacterium | reverse complement strand
TTTGCATACATTTTGTCCTGCTTCGCAGTCCAATATGTGAGTGAACTTATTCACATTTATTATTTTTATTAATTAGGATTGCTGTTTTTTATTTGATTACGATTGACAAAAAAGTATTTTATTTATAATATTGTCTGTTCTTTTAAATCTAAATAAATAGGAGGTTTGACTATGAGAAATGCTCTCTTTTTTGTTGTTTCTGTTGCCACCCTGTATTCCGTTCCGCAACCAGAGGGTGAAAATGAAAGAATTATTTTATTGTTTGTTTTCTTTTTGTCTATTTTTAATTTATTAATTTCCGGTATTAGTCATGTGCTTAAAAGCTTTGTGTCATATCGGCGAAAAATTAATTTAACTATTTTTTTTGGATCTTGGGGTTCTTTTCTGATATCTCTTCAGTCGATTTTGGTTTATTTGGGATTATTCAAGCAAAACTTAAAAGTCTTAAATCTCTTTGGTCTGCTTGTTTTGGTTTTGGCTATTTTTATAATTTCTTTTTTATATAATAAAGAAATTGAAGAAGGCGGAATTAAATCAAGAGAAATTTAAAAAAAGGCTTACTGAGAAGTAAGCCTTTTTATTTGGGAAAATTATTCTAAATGAGTTTTCTTTAAATCTTTTTTTGTTTTATTGAGCAACAGAGGATAGTTTTTAAATTCAGAATCTTTTTGGCTTAAAAAAGTAATTTCTTCTCTAACTTTTTTTATTGTTTCATAATCAAAAATAGAAGCAAATTTAAAATTCATAAAACCTGATTGAATCCTGCCATAAATATCTCCGCTGCCTCTATTTTTTAAATCTATTTTAGCTAAATCGAGGCCGTTTTGATATTTTTTTAAAGCCTCTAATCTTTTTAAGCTAATATTATTATTTGTGTTTTTATTAAAAAATAATTCGTTATTTTTATTATCACTAATACTTAAAAAACAATAACTTTGATGTTTGCCTCTACCAACCCTTCCTCTGAATTGATGAAGTTGAGCCAAGCCAAATCTTTCAGCTCCTTCAATTAACATAATAGTGGCATTGGGCACATCAATACCAACCTCAATTACTGAAGTAGAAATTATTATTTTAGTTTTATTATTTAAAAAATCGGTCATTATTTTTTCTTTTTCAATAGCCTTCATTTTGCCGTGGAGCATGGCCATTTCTATTTGAGGAAAAATATTCTTTTTTAACTTTTCATATTCTTCTTTGACGGATTTAGCTTCGCTGTTTTCGGATTCTTCTATTAGAGGGCAAATTATAAAAGCTTGGCGACCGTTTATAATTTCTTTTTCTATGAATTTATACATAGCTATTTTTCTCTCAGGGCCAACAATATCTGTTTTAATGTCTAGTCTGTTTTTAGGTTTAGTTTTAATGCTAGATAATTTTAAGCCGTTAAATAAAACTAAGCTTAATGATCGAGGAATGGGAGTGGCGGTCATTGATAAAAAATGGGGGGTGGTTATGTTTTGTTTATCATCAATGTTTTTATTTAAAATTTCTTGTCTTTGATTGACGCCAAAACGATGTTGCTCATCAACGATTGTTAAACTTAAATTTTTAAATTTAATATTTTCGCTAATTAATGAATGAGTGCCAATTACTAAGTCAGCTTCCTGACAAATTATTTGAGAAATTTCTTTTTTATTTTTAACATTTATTTCGAAATTACTTTCTTTTTTTTGAGAAGTAAGTAGAGCTATTTTAAAATTATATTTTTCTAATAATTTTAGAGATGTTTTGTAGTGTTGTGTGGCTAAAATCTCAGTTGGAGCCATAAAAATGGCCTGTTTTTTATTTAGTAAGCAATTTAAAATAGCAATTAGAGCTACTATTGTTTTTCCACTACCAACATCACCTTGCAAGAGACGTGACATTGCTTGTTCAGAATTTGTTTCTTGTAAAATTTCCCAGCTGGATTTTTTTTGATCAGTAGTTAATTCAAAGGGAAGAGTTGATATAAATTCTTTTATTTTTTCTATTTTTATTTCTAAGTTATTAGCTTGTTTTGTTCCTAATTCTTTTTGCAGAAAATATGATTTTAGTTGAAACAAAAATAATTCTAAAAATTTAAAATAATTTATAGCCTTTTCAATGTCTTGATCTTTTTGGGGGAAGTGAATTTTTTCTAAAGCCCTATTTATTTCTATTAGACCTTGTCTTTTTAATGTTTCTGTTGGCAAATATTCAGTTATTTTAGGAAAATTATGAGATATTTTTTTGATAAAAAAACGTATTTGTTTTTGAGTTAGGCCATAAGTTAAATTATAAATCGGTACTATTCCTTGGGTGTGAATTACTTCTTCGCTTTGATTAATTTTTTCGTAAATAGGGGAGCTCATTATTAGTCGACCATTACCAGCAACTATTTTTCCGGCTAGAGATATTTGATCTCCACTTTTTAGATTTTTGCTTATAAAGGGCTGGTTAAACCAAATTACTTCTAAGCTTCCGTGTTCGTCAGAGACAATGGCTTCAGTTATAGTCATTCTTCGACGCAAACTTCTTTTGTTTCTAATTAAATCAATTTTTACCTTAATATTAATTGGAGTGTTTATTTTTATTTTATTTAAGTTTTCGCAATTTTCATATTTTTCGTAGCGGTAAGGAAAATAAAAAATAAGGTCATTAATAGTTTTAATGCCTAGTTTTTCTAGTTTTTTTTCTATTTTATCACCTATTTTGGGGAGAGATTTAATTGTTTGATTTAAGTCAGTCATATATAAATATTAACAGATTTTGAGAAATAAAAAAATATAATCTTTTATTTATTTTTAATCTTATTTTTTTTTTGCTATAATAGAATTATCTTTGTCGTTCCCGGCGACCGCGTGTTAAACTGTAAGATTGTCTATACGTGGGAGGAAGGGGAGTCCATTCAAGGGTATTGTTCTTTTTTTGTTACTCCAGCTTCCTGTCACCCCAGCGAAAGCTGGGGTCCAGAGTTAACATCTAGATACTCTATTACCGAGAAAATCATTGTAAATATAATTAAAATAAATTAATTTAATAATTATAATACAGCATAATTGTCTCCACTAAATAAGCTGGATCCCAGCTTTCGCTGGGATGACAGAGGAGATTATTTTTTACTAACTAAGCTGGACCTCGGCTTGGCTTGCCTGCCTTAGGCATGGCGCTGGGATGACAGTTGAACTAGTTTTCACTCGCCGTGCTGATATTTAAAAAAACAAATCAAAAATTATGTTAAATCAAAAACAAAAAGCCTTCACCCTCATTGAACTCCTAGTAGTAATAGCCATTATTGGCATATTAGCTACTCTAGCAGTTGTAGCCTTACAACAAGCTAGACAAAATGCTCGAGACGCCAAAAGAATGGCTGATATGAAACAAGTTCAAACTGCCTTAGAACTATTCTTTAATGAAAATGGAAGATATCCCACTACCGAAGAATGGAGTAATGGCACCATTACTTCTTCTTCATCTCATGAAGTGTTTATGTATTCTATTCCAACAGCCCCATCTCCAGCTGATGGAGATTGTTTAGAGGCTTCTAATTCTTATGCTTACATCCCAGCGGTTGATGGTTCAACTTATACTATTGATTTTTGTACTGGTAAACAAGTGTCTGATTTACCAGGGGGAGCCAAACAAATGACTCCGGGCGGAATAATAATGGGAAATGGCGAGCTTGACAATGATGAATTTAATTATCCACTGGGTTATTCTAAAATTCATGATTTTGACGCAGAGGGTTACCCTAACTATCCTTTAATTTTATTCAATAATATTTTTTATGGCACTGTTGACGGATATGTTTTTAAAATTAATCCAGATGGTACAAATTATAATAATCTTTACTATTTTAGCAATGGCTCTGGTTCATTTATTTATGGTAGATATCCTTATTGTAGTTTAATTTTTCTTGATAATAACGTTTACGGAACAACCTGGTTGGGTGGTTTAAATGATAAAGGGGTTATTTTTAAAATAGACAACAACGATGTTTTTAATAAAATTTATGATTTTAATGACATTGACGGTATAAGGCCCATTGGTGGATTAACTTTTTTAAACAACTTTTTTTATGGAGTTGCACATCAAGGTGGTGATAATGATAGGGGGGTGGTTTTTAGGATTAACATTGATGGCTCCGATTATACTAAGATTATTGATTTTAACGATTTTAATGATGGCTATCCCATTGGCCCTTTATTGGAGTATAACAACAATCTTTATGGAGTATCTTATCTCAGTGATGGCCTAGCCTCTTATGGATCAATTTTTAAAATAGATACTAGCGACAATAGCTATTATAAAATTTATAATTTTAACGACTCTGACGGTTTAAATGGTGGCCGTCCACAAGACTTGAGATTGTTTGATGGTTATTTATATGGTCTTACTAATGAAGGCGGACTTTATAATACTGGTGTCTTATTTAAAATTAATCTTGAAAATGATAGTTATTCAAAGATTTATGATTTTGATTGGTCTAATGGGGAAAACAATCCAATCGGATCACCCTTAATTTTAAACGGAATTATATATGGGGTTACTGAATATGGAGGTGACAATGACTTAGGAACAATTTTTAAAATTAATATAGATGGAAGTAATTATACTAAATTATTTGATTTTGATGGGCTTAGCGGTTCTTATCCAAGGGCTGGTTTAACTGTTTTGAACAGTACACTTTATGGAGTTGCTAGCCAGGGTGGAGTGAATAATAATGGCGTTATTTTTGCCTTTGGTATTTAGTTGAGCTAAAATGGCAATAATACAAAAAAGAGTTCAATCGAACTCTTTTTTTTGTGCCCCCACTAGGAACCTATCCTAGATTACAAGATCCACAATCTTGCGTTATTTAGATTCATATTTTTTGTAGCAATGAGTGAAATATGCTTATTGATAGTTTTAATTTTTCTAGTTTTTTTTCTATTTTATCACCTATTTTGGGGAGAGATTTAATTGTTTGATTTAAATTGGTCATATATAAATAGCAGTAGATTTTTATTAAAAAATAAAAACCGCCCTATTAAGCGGTTTAAGTTGTTATTTTCTTTCTCTGATTTTTTTAGCTTCTTTTAAAAAGTCATTAATAATATCAATTTCACTTCTAAAAACATTTTCTAAAAAATCTCTCTTTGTTTTTCTGATAAATTTTTCTTTTATATTTTTATTTTCTTCCATGGCAATTTCATGCCTTTCAATGCCCCTTTTTAAAAGCTCTTTGGCTAATGTTTCTTTAGCTAAGGCTTCTTCTTCTGTAGTATTAATAATTGCCTGATTATCTTCTTTTTTTTCTAATATTTTTTTTAAAGATATTCCAGCTTCTTTTATGTCTTCTTGCGAACCATCGCTAAAGATAGACAAATAATCTTCGACTTGTTTGTTTTCTATTTTCATTTTTCGTTTTTTTGTTAATGTTCTTTTTTTAATTCTTTATTCTAATGTGTGTCCCCGCTAGGAATCGAACCTAGATTACAAGATCCGCAATCTTGTGTTCTATCCGTTGAACTACAGGGACTTAATTATTTTTTCAAAAACAATATTAGAAATTTCTTCAATACTTAAATTAGCATTAATCTTTTCCCAATTATATTTTTTACCTAAACCCAAATGTATTTGTCTAACTTTTTTTGAGAATTCATCGTCTTGTTCATGTTTATGGTTTTTTTCCATCGCTTCCTTGAATCTTTCTCCGTCAAAAAGTAAGGCAATGT
>CAZNDY010000042.1:1882-5761 GCA_964572055.1 uncultured Gammaproteobacteria bacterium | reverse complement strand
TTGTTCCAAAAGATTCTACTTGACCAATAATTAAACTTCTAATACCCTCACCAGTTGAAAAAACAATCATAATACTAGCGATACCAATTAGCATACCCAAAACAGTGAGGCCAGTCCTCATTTTATTTTTCAACATTAATTTCAAAGATAATTTAACACTTTCTAATACTTTCATAAATTATTCATAGCTTAATGCCTCTACTGGCTCTAATTTACTAGCCTTTTTAGCTGGATAAAGACCAAAAACTAAACCAACTAAAGCCGAAACCGAAACAGCTAAAATTATTGAGAATAAACTGACTTTAAAAGCCCAATCATATCCAAGATAAACAACAACTACATATATTAACCAAGAAAAAATAAAGCCTAAAATTATACCAATAACTCCCCCAATTATAGTTAAAAAAATAGATTCTAATAAAAACTGAACTATTATATTATTATTAGAGGCACCGATAGCTTTTCGAAGTCCGACCTCTCTAGTCCTCTCATTAACACTGATAAGCATTATATTCATAATACCAATACCACCAACAATCAAAGACAAACTAGCCATAAGAGCTAAAAAATAACGCAAAGCATCAGTAATAGTTCTAACCAAATCAAGTAACTCTGAAGCTGTTCTAATAGTAAAATCATCACTATCACCACTCTGATCCTTAACTCCATGATTATCTCTCAAGATATTTGAAATTTCTTCAACAACCTGTTCTATCTCAACTGACTCAACTGTTTTTAAAGAGATATTATTAAAATAATTTATACCTAATATATTTTTTTGCATAGTTTTAACTGGTACAAATATATTAGAATCTACATCTTGAAAAAAAACCTTACCCATTTCATCTAAAACTCCAACCACTTCAAATATCTGATTCTTTATTTTTATCTTCTCCCCAATGGCATTGTTATCACCAAACAACTCTTCCTTAGCGGAAAAACCCAAAACAGCTACTTTTGACACTGAACCATTTTCTTCATCGCTAAAAAAACGACCACCTGTTAATTTAGAGTCGTTCATTTCTAGGTAAGAACTACTAACACCTTCAACACTAGCACTATAAGAATTGCCTCTCCAAGAAGCAATTGCTGAACCACTAACTTCAGCTGAAACATAAGAAATCCCAACAGAAGATTTGTTATCCTCTAAAGATTTTAGATCTCGATCATTTAAAGTGGTAACAATTATTCCTAACACAGAGGTTGGTGGCCCTTTATCATCTGATTTTCCAGGAGTAATAGATATTAAATTAGTACCAATACCTTCGATTTGACCCAAAACCAAACTTTGAGCTCCAGCTCCAACAGCAATAATAATTATAACCGAAGCCACACCAATAATAATACCTAGCATGGTTAAAAAACTACGAGCCTTATTACTCAATAAAGATCGAAAAGAAGTCTTTAATACTTGTTTTAAGGATAAAAAAATCATTATTTTTGTAATTAACAAAAAAGTAAAATTATTAAAATCATCAACAAAATTATTTAACTAAAATACCATTCTCAATAAAGCGACGTTTTGCGACTAATTCATCATTAACTATCACGCCATCTTTAATTTTAATAATCCTTTTAGCATGCTCAGCTGTGGCAGTTTCGTGAGTAACTAAAATAATTGTATTACCAGCATCATTTAATTTTTGCAAAATTTCCATAACTTGAGCTCCAGATTTTGAATCAAGATTTCCGGTTGGCTCATCGGCAAAAATAACTGATGGCTCATTTACCAGGGCCCTGGCAATAGCCACTCTTTGTTTTTCTCCTCCAGATATTTGATTAGTATAATAATTTAAACGATGACCTAGTCCAACGCTTTCTAGAACTTTAGCTGCCCTCTCCCTCATGTCTTTTTTATTGCTAGAATAAGTAAGTGGCAACATCACATTTTCTAAAACAGTTGTCTTCGGCAGTAAGTTAAAAGCTTGAAAAACAAAACCTATTTTTTCATTACGCAAATTAGCCAACTCATCATCATCTAAAGAGGCAACACTCTTACCATCCAATTTATAAATTCCCGAACTAAGCCTATCAAGCAAACCTAAAATATGCATCAAGGTTGATTTGCCAGAACCAGAAGGACCCATAATAGAAACAAATTCACCAAAATCAACATTAAAAGAAACTCCATGTAAAACCTTGGTAACTAAGTCACCAGATACATATTCCTTTTTTAAATTTTCAATTTTAATCAACATATATTATTTAACACTTCTAATGGTGGTTATTATTTTGTCACCCTCCTTCAATTTATCGGAAGTAATTTCTACCATAGCCTGATCGCCAGTTATACCGACCTCAACATCAACCTCCCGAACCTTCTCATTATCATCAAGAACCCTAACAAAACGTCTTTCGTTATCATTAATAATAGCTCTAAACGGAACAACTAACACATTTTCTTTTTTGTCGCTAATAATATCAACATTGGCTGTCATACCAGATTTAACCGTTAAATTATCTCTAGTTAATTGTTCTCCGGAAAAAATTATTTTTGTTTTATAATAAATTACACCCGAAATGGAAGTAGCCGCTGGCTCTATAAAATAAAGTTCTCCATAAATTTTATAATCAGGATCAAAAGCATCAAAACTTATTTCAGCCTGATTACCAATTTTTAACTTAGAAATATCAGACTCAGAAACAAGAAGCTCGATTTCAAAATCATTCTCAGTGAGAAGGACTATCATCGGAGTTCCACCAGTAACCTGCTCTCCAATTTCATAATTTATTTTAACAACCTTACCTTTTATTGGCGATTTCAATTTATGATCTTCAATTTGTTTATCAATTGACTCCAGCGAAGAATTAGCTTGATCAATTTGAGCTTGAGCTAAACGAATATCCTCACTCCTAGCTGGTGACTTCAACTTATTTAACTGTAACTTGTAAAGATCATAAGACTTATAAGTTGAATCAAGCTTGGCTTTTGCTGAATTTATCTGTTGTTCACTACTAATTCGCAACAAAGAAAGACTGTTTTCAGCATTTAAAATAGCATCGGACAAGGCAATTTCAGCCTTAGAAACAGCATCCTGAGCATTAGAAACACTAGTGCTATAAGAAAGTATGGCATTATTTAAAGCTGAAAAAGAGGCTATATTAGAAGATATAGCTGAATTAACAAAACCAGTATTAGAACTAATTGAAGATTTAAAAGAATCAAGTGTGACCTGAGAAAAAGAAGAAGAAATGATGGTGTTTTCTAAAGCATTAAAACAATTATTCAAAACATCAAAAACTTCGTCTAAAAATAATGACAAACTGTCAGATGCTTTACTAGCCGATTCTCTTGAATAAGATTGCTTAAAATATTCAATATCAACTTTAACCACATCTACCATTTTAATAGCCCTATCATAAGAATTTTCAGTTTCAGTTTTATAAAAAGAATTTTTAACACTAAACACGTTCTCAATATTTTCATCATCAATAATTCTTTTAACGGCATCCAAAGCTGATCGACCAACCGATAAATTATAATCCAAAGAACTAGACAAAGAATTATAAGAATTATCAATAGTTTGCTGTGACGTTCTTTTAGTATTTTCCAAATTTAATTTAGCTGATTCTACCGACTGCTTAATAGACATAGGAGCTTCACTGTTGCTCAATTTTAAATCTCGCAAATTTTTTTCAGCCTGAGAAATATTTTCAGCTACAATTTTTTCAACTTGAAAAAGATCTTGTTGAGCAGATTCATAGCTAATCTTTGCCTGAGATACTTGATTTTCAGCAATTCTAAGCTCATCATTAGTAGCACCTTTAACTATTTTGTCCATATTAGCTTTAGCAATATTCAAAGACGCACTCACCTCATCCCTTCTAATCAACAAAGAGGAGTAATCAAGTTCAGCTAAAACTTGTTCGCTTTCCACT
>CAZNDY010000042.1:0-1782 GCA_964572055.1 uncultured Gammaproteobacteria bacterium | reverse complement strand
AAATCATCAGCATCCTCCTCTTCTCTTTCGTCATCTGAAGATAAAGAATCTTTTCTCATGATACGCATCACCTTATTGGAAAAAGTGTGAACATCAAACTCACCTTTCATAAAATAATAATTAGCACCCAGTCCAACACTTCTCGATTGACCATCAGCTTCACTTAAATCAGTAAAAATAAAAATTTCAGCATCATTAGAAGAGTCAGCCTTTATTTTTCTTATCAATTCTTGACCATCAAGCTCTGGCAAAACCATATCTAAAATAACCGAGTCTGGTTTAAATTTTTTAATTTTAGAAAGTAAATCATCAACATCTTCACGCGAGTCACTAATTTCAACCTCAAAATCATTAGAGGTAAAAATATCTCTTAAGCCGTAAAGAATACTCAGATCATCTTCAATTATAAATATTTTATTTAATTCTCTCATATTTTTTTTATTCTACCTTATTAATAAAAATAATAGAAATAAGGAAAAAATTAATATTTATTATTATTTTAATAAAGATTTTAAATTAACCAAGCCATTCTGAGCTCCATAATGAGAAACCAAAGAGCTTGCATTTTTGCTAGCTAATTTTAATGATTTCTTATAATCACCCTTAGATCTAACAAAAAAAGCAGAAAAAGTTGAATTAAAAGCATCACCCACACCAGTTGTGTCTATCGGCTTTTTTCGTGAATCAACTTTCTGATGATAAAAATTATCACCATTAAAAAAATAAGATCCTTTTAAACCATCCGTTATCAACAAGTTTTTAGGACCATAACTTTTTATTATTCTCAATAAATTTTTAATATTATTTAAATAAGAATTTGATAGTTTATTAAACTTTTTAGTTTTTTTTACCAACTCCAAGGCCTCATCTTTATTAATCATGAAAATTTCAGTCTTAGGCAAGAAACTAGATATTTTTTCTAAGCCACCAGAAATTTCTCTAAGTCCAGGATTCCAATAAACTTTTTTATTTTTTGAAAAAATAATTTTTAAAATATTTAACCAATTATCAGACAAAGATGTTATATAAACCCTCTCAGCTTTTTTTATCTTTTCAATACTCTTTACATCTAGTTTATCATTTGAACCACGATACGTAAAAATTATTCTATCTTTGCCATTATTTAAAATAAATGAAAAGCCAGAATCATTTTTTTTATCAATCGAAACCAGGGAAACATCCACCCCCCTATCTTTTAAATTGTTCAAAATTCTCCACCCCCTATTTCCATCACCAATATTAACCACAACAGAAGTTTTAAAACCTAAACCAGCCAAATTTATAGCCGAATTAGCCGCACCACCACCAAAAAAAGAAGATGATTTTTGAATCTTAACTTTAGCCCCCTGCTCAAAGGCTAAGAGCTCCTGACGTAAGATATCAGACTTGTTCTTTATTAAGACACCTTCCCTGGTATAAAAGACAACATCTTCTGTAGCACCACCTATTGTAATAAAATCAAATTTAGTCATAAACCTATAAATTATAGCATAAAAAATCACTTTGACCAAACAATTTTTTTTCCTTTTTCGCTATCAATGCCTAAAAAATAAAAAGAAAATAAAATGGCCAAAGAAATAAAAAAAAGTTCTTTAAAAAAATTTAAAAAGAAAATTGAATTAAGCCAAACATAAGAATCTTGCCCCAGATAATTAAGATAAATCAAAAAACTAGATATGAAATAATAAAAAAAACAGAAAAAAAGACCCAGAGCCAAGAAAGAATATATTGATTTGTTTGTAAAAAAATTTAATAGCAAAAAATTAGCTATAAAAATAGTTA
>CAZNDY010000041.1:0-6056 GCA_964572055.1 uncultured Gammaproteobacteria bacterium | reverse complement strand
GGAATCAAACCATATTTTTTAGTTCCCTCAATCAATGCCGTTATTGGACAAAGATTAATAAGAAAACTCTGTCCCCACTGCCGAGAAGAGCACAGTCTAGACGAGGATGAAGAAAATCAAGTTAAAAAAATATTGGGCGTTATATCACCTAAAGCTGGTTTAAATATTCCAACTACACTACCTAAGATATATAAAAAAGGAAAAGGATGTGAACATTGTGGCGGAATTGGATACAAAGGAAGGGTTGGAATCTACGAAGTTTTTACAATGGACGATAAGCTAAAACAACTAACCATTGATAATGCCCCGTCTTTTAAAATACTACAACAAGCCATTGAAAATGGCATGGTTACTATGCTTCAAGATGGAATCCTGAAAGTCTTAGAAGGACTAACTAGTCTAGAAGAAGTCTATAGAGTTATTGGAGTTTTTGATTACATAGATGAATTATACGATGTAGCTATATCAAAAACAATGGGAAGAGGAATAAAAATAAAGACAGAAAAATTAGAAGAAGCTACCAAGCTATTAAAAGACGTGCCGGCAATAAATTCTTTAATAAAAGAAATCCCAACCAAAGAAATTATTACCCTACTAATATCACTAGCTGTCAAAAGCGATGCCGGTGATTTACATATAGAGCCAACAGAATCAAATGTAAAAATTCGCTTTAGAATAGATGGAGTTTTACATGATATGTTTGAACTTCCCAAAGAAAACTACCTACCATTAATCAGTGAAGTTAAAATATTAATAGGCGTTGAAACTAGCGTTAAAAAAGCTACAATTGATGGTCGCTTTACTATATTTCTACCTGAATCAAAGCTAGATTGTCGTGTTTCTATAATATCTGGAGGGTTCGGAGAGACAATAGTTATCAGATTACTAACTGGCGCGGGCGAAGCTTTAGATATTGAAAAACTTGGATTGTCAGAATATGCCCTACCGTCCTTAAAGAGATCAATAATAAAAACAAAAGGCATTATTTTAACCACTGGTCCAACTGGCTCTGGAAAAACAACCACCTTATACAGTGTATTGAAAAAAATAAACACTCCTGATGTTAAAATTATAACAGTTGAGGATCCAATCGAATATCAAATGGCTGGAATTATTCAAACCCAAATTGACAGTGAAAGTGGATATACATTTGCGGCGGCCATGAGATCACTTCTACGCCAAAACCCAAACATCATGATGATTGGAGAAATTAGAGACAGAGAAACAGCCGAAATTGCAGTTGAAGCAGCCTTAACTGGTCACTTAGTCTTATCAACTATTCACACCAACAGTGCCGCTGGAGCTGTTTCTCGTTTTATTGGTCTAAACGTTGAAAGACAAATGCTAGCCAACGCCCTAGAATGTTCTATTGGGCAAAGACTAGCCAGAAAAATATGTCCTTACTGCGAAAAAGAAGAAGTTGAATTAGACGAAACAAACCTAGCGGAAATAAAAAGAATATTAGACTCAATAAAAAATCCAAATGCTGTTATTCCGAATCAAATAAAATTCTATAAAGGAAAAGGTTGTGAAAAATGCAACAACATAGGATATAAAGGAAGGTTAGGTTTATATGAAGCTCTTGAAATAAACGAAGAAATTAGAAAAATGATCTCAACTGAAGGAGTTAGTGACTATGAAATAGAACAAAAGGCCATTGAAAATGGCATGATTAATATATTACAAGATGGAGTTTTGAAAGCTTTAGATGGTCAAACAACAATTGACGAAGTTTTTAGAATAGCCAAATAATAAATATGATAGATAAAAAATTCATCACATCACTTAGAAAAGATTATATAGAAAAAAATAGCCAAAGAAGACAAATAATAAGTTCTTCATCAATTGTTTTAAATAACTCCAAAAAAGCTATTTTTGCTATTCATCGACAAGACCTAAAATTGGCCGAAGAAAAATTAAAAGAATCAGAGGTTATAATAAAAAAAATAGAAAAAAAATTTGGACAAAACAGATTACGAGAAGAAGGGTCTTTTGCGGCTGGCCTAGAAGAATATGTTGAAGCAAAACTATTTTTGTCATTCATTAAAACGGGAAAAATAAATAAAATCAAAGAAATAAAAATAAGCGAAGAAGCCTATATAGGTGGTATTTGTGATTTTAGCGGAGAATTAATTAGATTGGCCACCAATGAAGCTATAAATAAAAATTTTGCTGAAATAAAAAGAGTAAAAAAAATAATCAATGAAATATTAAATGAATTAGTTGACTTTGATATTGTTGGCCATCTTAGAACAAAATATGATCAAGCCAGGGGAAACTTAAAAAAAATAGAGCAGATGGATTATGAGATAAGTCTTAAAAATTAAAAAATGAAAATAGCAATTATATCCGACATTCACGACAATCTGGCCAATCTTGGCCTTTTTTTCAAAATGATCAAAAATGAAAAAATAGAAAAAATAATTTGTTGTGGCGATGTTTGTAACGAAGAAACTTTAAAAACTTTAAGCAAAAATTTTTTAAAAGAAATATTTTTAGTAAAAGGAAATGCTGAAATTTACGAAGATCAAGAAGTTCTTAAAATAGAAAATATCAATTACTTAGGAAAATTTGGACTAATAGAAATAGAAAAAAATAAAATAGGTATTTGTCATGAACCAACCTTCATTAATTCTCTTTTAAAAAATGAACCAAATTTAAATTTTGTTTTTTACGGGCACACCCATCAACCATGGATATCAATGCGTCAAAAAGCTACTCTAATAAATCCTGGAACACTTGGCGGAGTTTTTCATAAAGCCTGTTTTGCTATTTTAGACAGTCAAACTAAAGAAGTTAAATTAAAAATAATACAATAAAAATGAATAAAATAGAAAAAACTGCTTTAAAAGCAGCTCAAACCTCAGCTAAAAAATTAAAAAAAATATACGAAAATTTTAATAGAAGCGATATTAAAATGAAGTCAGCTCATGAGATAGTAAGCTATGCAGATTTATTATCAGAAAAAATAATTATAAAAGAAATAAAAAAAGAATTTCCCGACCACCATATATTATCAGAAGAAAAAGGAGATGATCAAAAAAAATCTGACTACACATGGATAATAGATCCAATAGACGGAACAACCAACTTCACAATAAAAAACCCTCTTTGGGCTATATCTATTGGAGTTTTATACAAAAACGAACTAATATTTGGCCTGGTTTATGCCCCCATACTTAATGAAGTTTACAGGGCAAGTAAAAATAAGGGAGCTTTTCTTAATAACAAAAAAATAAATGTTTCCAAAGTAAAAAACACAAAAGTTATTAATACTTTTTGTCACGGAAGCAATATCAGGAGCATAAAAAAAGCCGTAAAATATTACACTCAACAAAAACTAAAAAATTTTGATTGTCGACAATTAGGAAGTGCTTCAGTGGAGTTAGCTTATGTGGCTAGCGGTCGAATTGAATCAATAACCATCCCAGGCGCTCACTCCTGGGACGTAGCAGCTGGCACTCTTTTAGTTAGAGAAGCTGGCGGAAAAGTTACTGATTTTCAAAATAAAAAATGGAACACTAAAAGCCAAGATCTAATAGCCTCCAATAAATTAGTTCACCCACAAATAATAAACACTCTTAAAAAAATATAGAAATACTTAAAAAACTGCTTTATTGAAGCAGTTTTTTTATTTGACTTATTTTTTTTAGAGTATCTTTTTCGGCAACCTCCATTATCTTTAGAAAAACATCTCCGCTAAAATAAGCTTTCATTCTTGATTGCCCAGAATAAGAAGAAGAGTCTGGATTAATAACAATGTCAGAATTATTTAAAGTGTTTTTAGATAAATTAAGTAAAGTGATTTCTGTCGCTCTATTTATTATTTTAAAAATATCTAATTTAGAATTAGTAAATTTATAATCATTATACAAATTAACCGACAAAACAACATCAGCACCCATTTTTTTAACTACATCATCTGGAACTGGATTACTTATGCCTCCGTCTACCAGAACAATATCTTTCTTATATTTTAAAGGTTTAAAAGCGGCTGGAACTGATATGCTGGCCATAACAGCTTGGGCAAGGTCTCCCTTTCTAAAAATAAACTGTTTACCATCAACCAAATTAGTGGAAATAATAGAAAGAGGGATTTGTGTATTTTCAAAGCCAGCACCCTTAAACATTTTTAAAAAATCTTTTGTTATAATCTTTCCATCAATAAATCCCTCCTGTAAATTTAGGCTTCTAAGATAATTATACTTTTTTTTCTGCAAAGCAAGAATATCTGAAATTGTTTTGTTTATGTCTTTAAAAATAGAATAGTGAGCAGCTATAAGAGCGCCAATACTACTCCCCGCCAAAAAATCAATATCCATCTCATTTTCGACCAAGGCTTTCATAACTCCCGCATGAGAAGCACCTCTAAAACCACCGCTTCCCAAAGCCAAACCCAATTTTTTATTTTTTTTAAATGATTTCATATTGTTAAATACTAAAATCTAAATATTTTCCAGTATAACTTTTTTTATTTTTACTCAAATCTGACGGCGTACCAGTAAACACAATCTGACCACCACCTTCTCCGCCCTCTGGGCCAAGATCAATAACCCAATCAGATGACTTAATAACATCAGAATTGTGCTCAATAACCAAAACAGTGTTTCCTTTATCAACTAAAGCATTGAGAACTTTTAATAAATTTTTGACATCATCAAAGTGCAAGCCAGTCGTTGGTTCATCTAATATATACAAAGTCTTTCCAGTAGATGGACGAGAAAGCTCAAAAGCTAACTTGATTCTTTGAGATTCACCGCCAGAGAGAGTTGTAGCACTTTGCCCTAAACGAATATAGGACAAACCAATATCATTTAAAATTTTTAATCTAGAATATAAATTTTTATTATGAGAAAAAAATTTTAAAGATTCTTCTACTGTCATTTCTAAAACTTCAAAAATATTTTTACCATTTAATTTTACTTCTAAAACCTCTTTCTTATATCTTTGTCCGCCGCATTCATCGCACTTAACATAAACATCTGGCAAAAATTGCATTTCTATTTTAATTAAACCATCTCCCTGACATTTTTCACAGCGACCGCCACTTAAATTAAAAGAAAAATGAGCTGGCTTTAAAAACTTCTTTTTAGCCTCTTCTAAAGAGGCAAATTCATCTCGAATATAAGAAAAGATACCAGTATAAGTGGCCAAATTAGACCTTGGAGTTCTACCAATTGGCGACTGATCAATATCAATTATTTTATCTATCCACTCTACGCCCAAAATAGATTTATGACTTCCTGGTTCATCTTTAGCTCGATAAAATTTTTGATTTAAAGCTTTGGCTAAAATATCTATAATCAAAGTTGACTTCCCCGAACCAGAAACGCCAGTAACAGAAACAAGTTTTTCCAAAGGAATCTCAACGTCAATATCTTTTAAATTATTCTCACTTGCTCCTATGATTTTAATAGACTTGCCACTACCATTTCTATATTTTGAAGGTAATTCTATTTTTTTTCTACCAAACAAATAATCAGAAGTTAAGGAATTCTTAGTATTTTTTATCTTCTTTAATTCTCCAGCAAAAATCAGCTCTCCCCCATGTTCACCGGCTCGAGGTCCAATATCTAACAAATAATCAGCTGAAGCCATCATTTTAGAATCATGCTCAACCACTATAATTGAATTACCCTTATCTTTTAATTTTTTCAGGATTAATATCAAATTTTCATTATCACGAGGATGAAGACCTATTGATGGTTCATCTAAAACATATAATATTCCAACCAAATTAGAGCTAATTTGATGAGCCAATCTCAATCTTTGAGACTCTCCGCCAGAAAGAGTGGTGGCCGATCTAAAAATTGATAAATAAGAAAGGCCAACCTTGTCAATGTTCTTAGACCTTAGTAAAACCTCCTTAGCTATACTTAAAAAAATAGGATTTGAATTTTTTTTATCTTTTTCAGCTTTCAACAACTTAGAGAAAAAAATATTTAAATCGCTAATATTTTTATTAGATAATTCTGAAATATTTAATCCCTGAAATTTAACAGACAAAGAATCACTATTCAATCTTTGGCCAGAACAAACAGGACACTTGCCCATTT
>CAZNDY010000040.1:0-6244 GCA_964572055.1 uncultured Gammaproteobacteria bacterium | reverse complement strand
ACAATTGCTAAAGAAATATTACTGCCTTTTATTTGTGGCTTTGACACTGTTTTATATGAAGGTTATGAATATGGCACGGTTAGAATTGGTAGGCAATGTTGGTTGTCAGAAAATTTAAATGTTGGCTCTATAGTCACCTCTTCAGCTGCTTCTCCCTGTATAGATGTTTCTGGGGGTGGTGTTTGGTCTTGTCAAAATAATAACAGTCAAATTGAAAAGTATTGTTATGACAATAACTCTTCTGATTGTATTGGTTATGGTGGTCTTTATGAGTGGGCAGAAGCCTTAAATCTTCCTTATGAGTGTGGTTATAATGTTGAATTTTCTGATAATTTAGATGGTACTTATACTGGGATTTGTAATGGAAGTGAGTATATCATTGAAAGTAAGCATCAAGGCATTTGTCCTGAAGGTTGGCACATTCCTAGTCAGTCTGAGTTTGTTGATTTGATTTCTTATTTAGGTGTTAATGCTGTAGATGCGGTTAAGTCATCTAGTATAGACTCTCCTTCCTGGGATGGAAATAATTCTTCAGGTTTATCCATACCTCCATCAGGAATTAGATTTGCAGCTTCTTCTTTTTCTGATAAATATAGCTATACTAATATTTGGACAAATTCTCCTAGTGGCACCATCTTCGGTTTAGCTTATGAGGTTTATGTTGATTTATCTTCCAATTTTGACAACCGTCACGCTGGTTTTTCTGTTCGTTGCTTGAGAGATTAGATTTTATGACTAAAAAAGAAATAAAAAATCGTATTGAAAAACTTAAAAAAGAAATTAATTTGCATCGCTATAATTATCACGTCTTAGATCAGGAAAGTATTAGTGAGGCAGCTTTAGACTCATTGAAAAATGAGCTTTTTAAGTTAGAACAGGAAAATCCGGAATTTATAACAACTGATTCTCCCACACAGAGAGTGGGCGGTAAAGCAGTGGAAAAGTTTGTTAAAAGTGAGCATTTTAGTCCAATGTTGTCTTTGTTTGATGCTTTTTCAGAAAAAGACATGCTTGATTGGCAGGATAGATTGGGTCGTTTTTTATCAGACAATAAATTAAATACTTTTAAGCCAGATTGGACTTATTATTGCGAAGTTAAATTGGATGGTTTGGCTGTTAATTTAAAGTATAAAAATGGTTTTTTAGTTGAGGGGGCCACTCGAGGTGATGGTAAAATTGGAGAAAATATATTGTCCAACTTAAAAACTATTGATAGTATTCCTCTTAGTCTTGATTTGCCCGATGAAAAATATTTAAAATCATTGGATTTAGATTCTGCTTTAATATTGAAAATTATAAAGTCAGGTTTAATTGAGGTCAGGGGGGAGGCTATAATGACTAAAAGAAGGTTGGAAAAAATAAATAAAATTTATCAGGAAAACGGTAAGCCACTTTTAGCTAACACTAGAAATGCAGCTGCCGGTTCTTTAAGACAGCTGGATCCAAGGTTGGCTGCTGAGAGAAAATTGAAATTTTATGCTTATGATTTGATTTTTTATGAAAATGGTAAAAGGTTGAATATTTTGCTTAGTCGACAGAACTCTGAGTTATTAACTAAAATATTAGGCTTTAAAGTGCCGGACAACAATAAATTATGCCATAATCTTGAAGAAGTTTTCAAAATGCATCAATATTGGGCAAAAAACAAGAACAAATTAGATTTTAATATTGATGGCTTGGTTGTTAAAATTAATGAATTAAAGTGGTGGGATATTTTGGGAATAGTCGGAAAAGCGCCTAGATATTCTATGGCTTATAAATTTCCAGCTGAACAGGCAACTACTCAAATTAAAGATGTGATTTGGCAGGTTGGTCGAACAGGAGTTTTGACACCTACAGCTGTCTTGGAACCAGTTAATTTAGGTGGTGCTATCATTAGTCGTTCGACTTTACATAATATGGATGAAATAGATAGGCTTGATATTATGATAGGTGATACGGTTATTATTGAAAGGGCTGGTGATGTTATCCCTAAAGTTGTTTCTGTTTTGAAAAATCTTAGATCTGGTTCTGAACAAAAAATTTATACACCAAAAAAGTGCCCAATCTGTGGCTCTAAAGTCGATAAGTTGAAAGAGGAAGTTGCTTCTAGGTGTTTAAATTTGAGATGTTATGCTGTTAATTTAAGACAGATAAGCCACTTTGTTTCTAAAAATGCTCTAGATATTGAAAATTTAGGGCCTAAAATAGTTGAACAGTTTCTAAATGAAGGTCTTATCTCTGATTTTGCCGATTTGTATGGACTTAAAAAAGAAGATTTGTTAGCCTTAGATCGATTTGCAGAAAAATCAGCTGATAATTTAATTAAATCCCTAGAAGAAAGAAGGAGAGTTGAAATGCCTCGCTTTATTTATTCTTTGGGGATTAGACATGTTGGCGAAGAATCAGCTCAGGCTTTGTCTAATTTGATAATTTCTTTAATTAAAAATAAGGTAGGTGATAAAGATTATTTAAGGCCAGTTGAAATTAGTAAGGCTGTATTATCTTTGGACCAGGAAGAAATAGAAAAAGTTGATGATTTTGGCCCAATAGTTTCTAAGAGTATTTATGAATTTTTTAGAGATGAGCACAATTTAAAGATTATTGAAAAATTAAATAACTTTAAATTAAAGATTTTTTTTGAGAAGGAGTCTAAAGCTTCCAATAAAAACAAACCTTTGCTTAACAAAACTTTCTTACTTACGGGAACTTTATCCGGTTTGACAAGAGATATGGCAAAAGCTAAAATAAAAGAGTTAGGGGGAAAGGTTTTGCCAGCTGTTAGTAAAAAGTTAGATTTTTTAATTGTTGGTGAAAATCCGGGTAGTAAATTAGAAAAAGCACAAGAACTGGATGTGAAAATTTTAAATGAAGATGATTTTTTGAAAATGATAAATTTTTATGGAAATGAATAAAAGTCAAATAGAAAAAATAGCTCAATTAGCTAGGTTAGAATTGAGCGAGGAAGAAAAAATAAAATACCAGGAACAATTTAAAAGTATCTTGGGATTTATCGACTCCTTGCAGGAGGTCGATGTTTCTGACTTAGATGTTTTGGGTCTTAGTGGAGATTTTAGTAATCAATTAAGAAATGATGTTGTTTTAGATTGTCTAGAAGATGAAAAAGAATTGGCAATGAATCAAGCTAAAGAAGTTGAAAATAAACAAATTAAAGTTAAAAGAGTATTATAATGGAATATAACAAACTAACAATTAGTGAACTTCATAACCTTTTGCAAGCTGGAAAGCTTAGTTCTTTGGAATTGACTGAGTTTTTTTTGGCTAGAATAGAAAAAATAGACAGTAGCTTAAAATCTTGTATTAGTGTTTTTAGGGAAGAAGCTAGAGAACAGGCAAAGAAAGCCGATGAAAGAATTTCTCGGGGTGAAAAAAATAAATTATTGGGTATTCCTTATTTGTGTAAAGACAATATTTTAACTAAGGGATTAAAAACAACAGCCGCTTCCAAGATGTTAGAAAATTATATCGCTCCTTACAACGCTACTGTTATAGAGAGATTAAACAACGAGGGGGCTGTTTTATTGGGCAAAACTAATTTAGATGAATTTGCTCACGGAGCTTCAACTGAAAATTCAGCTTTTTTTGTGACTAGAAATCCTTGGGATTTAGAAAGAGTTCCGGGTGGTAGTTCTGGCGGTTCAGCAGCAGCTGTGGCTGCTGGTTTATGTGTTTTTTCTTTGGGAAGTGATACTGGAGGCTCGATTCGTCAACCGGCTAGTTTCTGCGGGGTGAATGGATTGAAACCAAGTTATTCTCGAGTATCAAGATATGGTTTAATTTCTATGACATCTTCAACGGATGTTATTGGGCCAATTACTAAAAATGTTGAAGATTCTGCACTAGTCATGAATGTTATTTCTGGTTTTGATCAAAATGATTTAAGTTCTTGCTCTTTAGAGGTTGATGATTATTTTAAAAATTTAAATAAGGATTTAACTGGTTTTAAATTGGGTGTAGAATATAATTTTATTGATAGTTTAGACAGCGAGATGTCAAATCAGATAAAAAAATCATTAAATATTTTTGAATCTTTGGGGGTAGAAATTGTTCCAATTTCTTTACCTTGTAATAAATATGCTGGCTCAGCTTATTATATAATAACTCCAGCCGAAATCAGTTCTAATTTAGCCAGATTGGATGGAATTAGATATGGCTTTTCTTCTGATTTAAAATCTAAGGGGGAATCAGTTGATAATTTGAATGATATTTATTTAAAAAACAGGGGACAGTCTTTTGGTGAAGAGGTTAAACGTCGAATAATTTTAGGAACATATACTTTAAGTTCCGGATATTTTGACGCTTACTATAAAAAAGCTATGGCTGTTAAAGAAAAAATAAAACAGGAGTTTGAAAATGTTTTTAAAACAGTAGATGCTGTCTTAACTCCCAGCTCTCCACATATTGCCTTTAAAGTTGGAGATCAGGTTAACGACCCACTTAAGATGTACTTAGAGGATATTTTTGTTACTGGACCTTCATTAGCTGGTCTTCCAGCTATATCTATCCCAGCTGGTTTTGTTAATGATTTGCCGATTGGAATTCAATTATTTTCTAAAAAATTTAATGAAAATGTTGTTTTGAATTTAGCTAATCAATTTCAGAAAAAAACAGATTATCACCAAAAGAATCCTAATATAAGTTAATTTATAAGTATAATTAATTTTAAAAATATGATAAAAAGTTTTTTTAAAGACAAAAGAATAACTTCGGTTTTCATGATTGTTTTTATTCTTATTTTAACCATGATTGTTTTTGTTATTTCTAGTGGTAATAAAAACAAAAGACTAGTTGATTCTATGAGTCCAGAAGAGGTTGCTTCAGTGGTTGAGGCTGGTAATTTTTTAGCCGACGGTCTGAGGATCATAGACAATTCCGATATTGTTATTGGCAAAAAAAATGCTAAGGTTAAGGTTATTGTCTATGAAGATTTGTCTAGTTATTATTCAGCTGAATTTGATAAAACCTTGGACTTAATTAGACGAGAAGTTGGTGAAGATGTAGCCATTGCTTTTAGGCCGTATGCTGATAAAATGTTTTCTAATTCTGTTTCTGTTAATTTGTGGTCTCAATGTGCTAATGAACAAGGTAAGTTTTTTGAAGCCAGGGATTTACTCTTAGATGAAGTTAAAAAAGAATCATTGTCCGAGGATTATTTGGACGAATACGGGCAAATAATTGGCTTAAATCAAGATTTGGTTAATGACTGTTTAAGTAAAGAAAAATATTTACCCAAGTTAGAGAAAATAAAATCAGAAGCTGAGAGGTTTGATGTTTACGGCGTTCCAACTATTTTTGTTGACAATGAAATGATTGTTGGAGCTAGATCTTTTAATGATACCGTTAACAATAGTGGAGAGAAGTTAGAAGGAATGAGAAGTATAATTTATAGACATTTAAATTAATTTTTTAAAAAATATGGATAATTTGTTTTTATTGCTTGGTTGGGGCTCTCCAATTGGAACTGGTTTTTTCTTGGTTTGTCTCGGTTTATTTATTTTTTTATTATCTAAGTCTGATAAAAAAAATAAATAGAAAATTTAGCCGCGAATAATTTTCTCATGAAATATTGGCGTTATGTTTTTTTAATTTTATTTTTTAGGAGAGTTCGCATAGTGGTCTAGTGCGCACGCTTGGAAAGCGTGTATACCGCAAGGTATCAAGGGTTCGAATCCCTTACTCTCCGCTGCGATTTAGTTTTTTAACAATTTAGCTCAAAAAAGTCTTGAAAAATGAAAAAAGTTAGCGTTCTTATCGTGGAAGATGATTATGTTCAAGCTGACATGTTGGCTAGTATATTTAAGAGGTTTTTTTCTAGATATAATAAAACCAACAACGTTTTAAGTGGTACCACTGATTGTGCCACAAAATTGAACGATTGTCTGTTAATTGATTTTGCCATTGATAGTAAAGAAGCTAGGACAAAAATCAATGAAGGTGACTATTTATTAGTAACTTTAGATGGTGCTCTTTACGGAGGTGATCATGGTAGAAATTTGTTGGATTCAATGAATACTCAACAACTAAAAAAGACCATGATTGTTTCAGGTGACACTGAATTTGTTATAGAATGTAGAAAAAAAGGCATGACATGTATTGAGAAGCCTATCTCTATAAGTAACTTCGAAAAGTCTCTGAAAATTTTTCTCTCTTAGTTTTAAAAGCTACATTAAACCGTAGCTTTTTTTATTAAATATATTGACTTTATTAATATTATATGATATAATGATTTGAAGTACTTTTAAAT
>CAZNDY010000039.1:0-6668 GCA_964572055.1 uncultured Gammaproteobacteria bacterium | reverse complement strand
CCAAATGAGGCTTTAGCTAGAGTGCAAGATGTGTGTGCCTAAAACATTTAAAAAAATAAAATATTAAAAAAACAATAAAAAAGCCCGAAAATTAATTCGAGCTTTATCCTTATTTACCATTTTTTATCCAAAAAACAAAAATAGTAACCACTAAAATTATTGCACTTACCAACCAAGAATTCAAAATCCCAAAACTATTAGCTATCAGTCCACCAAAAATTAATCCTAAGCCAGCCCCAACCTTGATAATCATCGACTCAAAAGACAAGACAGTAGAACGATTTTTATTTTCAATATTTTCATTAATATAAGCACGATTCAAAGGGCTAAACAATCCTCGACCGAATTCATGCAATAAAAAAAATAATAAAAACAGAGACAAATTAAAGACTAAAGCACAAAATAAAATTCCCAAAAAAGTAATTAATTGAGAAAAGAAAATAGCATTTTTTTTACATTTAATTTTCTTTTGCCAAAAAACAGATGTTTGTGAGCCAAGATAAGTAAAAACAACCGCCGCCGAAAATATTAAACCCATATACTTAGTTTCAACAAAAAAATTTTGTTGAAAAACTATCGGCCAATACATGTTTATTGGTTGAAAAACAAAAGATAAAATAGAAGAAAAAATAACAATAAACATTAGTTTTTTATTTCTTAAACCGTAAACAATACTTTCTTGAGCTATTTTTCTTATTGGGTCAAAGCTAATAGTTACTTTATCTGCCTTAAAAAAGTAATCTTCCCTAAATAATAAATTAGAAGAGATAGCCAAAAAAGCGAAAGAAATAGCCGTCAGTAGCCATGGCCAAGACAAGTCAATTTGACCAACAAAGGAACCAACAACCGCCCCCACAATTAAACCCAAATGTCTAATTTCCCCTCGACGAAAAACTGTTTCCAAATTACCATCATATTCATGATGTTTTAAGGAATCAACAACTAAAGCCTCCAGAGCGCCAGAAATACAAGAAAAAGCAAGAGCCCCAATAATTTCAGCTAGTAAAAATTGCCAAAAATTATCCGAAAAAAAATAGATAAAAAAAGACAAAGAATAAATCCAAAGACCGATAATAACCGACTTTTTTCTACCAAGAAAATCAGCAATAGCGCCAGTTGGGATTTCAAAAATAAAATTAGCCAACATAAAAGCGCAATTAAGAAAATTTATTTCTAAAAGACTTAAGCCTTTACTAACTAGAAATAATTGATAGGTCCCAAAGAAAAAGCTGAGAGATAGCCCTTCAAACAGCATAAAAGCTGAATAATTTCTAATAATTTTCCGTGTCATGATTAATAGATTTAAAGTTTATATTGTCAATGAACTAGTTTAAAAAAGAACCATCCCTTAATTCTGGGGATGGTTCTTAAAATATGCTTAAATCTATTAATTAATTATTTTTTGATTTGTATTTATTATACTTACAAAAACCATCACCACAATTTTCTGCCTCTTTCATTGGGCAAACAAAAGAAGCGCCGTTATTAACGTCGATTAAATGTGTTTGATTTTTATAAATATTATTATTCATATTTTTTTATAAAAGACTCAATAGTCTCTATAATAGTATACGAAAATGCAAGCATTTTGTTACAAGCTAATAAAGGGATTGGGATCACTAAATGTTATTCTCTCGGTATTTTGACAGATAATTTCTCTATCTATTCCGTATTTCATCTCGTATAATTTATCAACTGAACAAAACAGAGCTTGAGAATAATCAAAACCCAGCTTAATACTAGCATCTTTTACTACCTGCTCAGAAATACCTTCAATTTCAACATAAGGTTCTAAATATGGCCATTCGTCAATAGTAATTTCAACATTATCTAAAAGCCAAAGTTCCCTTCTGCTTTCCTGATAAGCCTTTTTTCTACAACCCATAGCAGATAATAATTCTGAAGCTTCTTCCATACTATTTATAAGCAAAGAAATTTCTTTTTGATCCTCAATTTTTTCACCATCAATTATCTTTAAAGTTAGAGTATTTTTATCCCCTTCATCTCGCACTCTCAACCAAGCACCTTTTTTTTCATGCCCGGAAGGCAAATCAAAAGTTATTCTTTTTTGCAAAAATTCTGACTTAAGTAAAGACGCACCAGCTTCTTTTAGTTTTTGACGGATTTCATCTTTATTAATGTTTATAAAAGTTGCTTCATATTCGATTTTCATATTCTCTTTAATTTATAATTACTGACTTGAAAAATCTTTCTTAAAAATTATATCTATTTTTACTTCAACAATTTTATTTAAAAATTTAGCAGCATAATTCTTTATATTCAAATTATAACAATAATTAAATAAACAATAAAGACTAATCTTAAATAGATTAGTCTTTATAACAAACAAAAAAATTGAAGTTTATTTTTTCTCTATCGCTAAATGTATTTTTTCACCATCAAAAAGAACTTCTTTCTTATTACTCAATTCTGACAAATCATCAGCAATAGTTAATTCATTGCATAAAGTGTCTTTCTTGATTGACTCACCAGCAACATCAAGAAGTGTTTTAACTTCACTATTAACACCAGAAAGATAAACCTTGGCTTGATCATTAACTGAAAAATTATAATCTTTACGAAGCATATTAATTAAACGAACCAAATCACGTTTCAAGCCTTCTTGTTTTAATTCTGGAGTAATTTCCAAATCGAGTTCCACTGATAAATTATCACCATCAGCAATTTCTTGCCATTTAACCTCTTGCACATTTAATTCATCTTTAATTAAATCTAAATAATTTTGATCATTTATATTTTTTGCAGAAGGGCCATTGATAATGGCCTGACTTAACATTTGTCTAACTTTAATTTTAGCTTCATCTCTTTTAGCCAATCCTAGTTCAACTACTTGACGAACTATGTTCATTTTTTCCAAAATTTCTTTATTTTTTTCATTAATCTCAAAAGATGGCCAAGACTCTAGATGAACAGAGCTATCTGACTTTTCGAAATTATTTTTAGTAATTTTCTGCCAGATATTTTCAGCTATAAAAGGCATAAAAGGAGCTACGACCTTACTTAAGTTAAGAAGAACAAAACGCATTGTAGATAAAGCAAAAATTTTGCTTTCTTTATTTTCACCTTTTAATCTATCTCTACTTCTTCTTAAATACCAAGTAGAAAATTCATCAATAAAAATAGTTATTGGCCTCATGGCTTTAACCGGATTATAGGCCAACATTGATGATTCTACATCTGAAATTAAAATGTTCAATTTTTCAACTATCCAAAGATCTAGAATATCAGAACTTTTTTGATAATTATCAAAATCAGTTTGATCTAAATCATTTTCATACATCTGATAAAAATTATAAATATTATTAAGTAACATAATATTTTTTCTCAAAGAATCAGCCACTCCTTTTTCAGAAAAATTAAAATTTTCAGCTGACACAACTGGTGAAGAAAGTAAATAAGCTCTTAAAGAATCTGCTCCGTATTTTTCAATAATCATCATTGGGTCAGGATAATTTTTCAATTTTTTAGCCATTTTCTTACCATCTTCAGCTAACACCATACCATTGACTATAACATTTTTGAAAGGATTTTTTCCAAAAAGACCAACAGCTATAACATGTAAATAATAAAACCAAGCTCTAGTTTGATCAATTCCTTCAGCAATAAATTCTGCTGGAAAATTCTTCTCAAATTTTTCTTTATTTTCAAAAGGATAATGAAGTTGAGCATAAGGCATAGAACCACTTTCAAACCAACAATCCAAAACATCAGGAATTCTTTTCATTTTCCCCTGACAACTAGGACATTCAAATTCAATATTATCAACTACATCCTTGTGGATGTCATTTATTTTTTGCCCACTTAATTTTTCTAATTCTTCTACTGAACCGATAACTTTTCTTTCACCGCAAGCACACTCCCAAATAGGCAAAGGACTAGCCCAAAATCTTTGACGAGAAATTGACCAATCACGAGCGCCCTCCAACCAATTACCAAAACGACCTTCTTTTAAATAATCTGGAGACCAGTTAATATTTTTAGCTTCTCTCAATAAATCATCTTTTATTTTAGTTACATTCACAAACCAAGATGAAGTAGCATAATTAATTAAAGGAGTGTCACAACGCCAACAATGAGGATAACTGTGTTCATATTTTTCCTTGAAGAATAGCAATCCTTTTCCAGCTAAATACTTAATAATCTCAATATCAGTTGTCATATGATCCCCACTAGGCTTAACATTAAGTCCCTTAAAATCTAAAACTTCACTTTTAAAATGACCATCAATGTCTACGTGCTGAACAAAAGCTAACTTCTTTTCTTTCCCTAAATTCATATCATCTTGTCCAAAAGCTGGAGCAATATGAACTATTCCGGTTCCCTCTTCGGTATTAACAAAATCAGCTTCATAAATTTTCCAAGAATTTTCTTTATTTTCTAACTTTTCATTATTCAAATAATAATTAAATAAAGCTTCATATTTTCTATCTAACAATTTTTCACCTTTAAATTCTTCTATTATTTCAAATTGTTTATCTTTTAAAACTTCAGTTAATCTTTCTTTGGCTAATATATAATTTTCAATTACACCATCTTCTTTTTTGTGAGATATCTTCACATAGTCAATATCTCTACCAACAGCTAAAGCAACATTGCCAATAAGAGTCCAGGGAGTGGTGGTCCAAGCCAAAACAAAAGTATTGTCTTCGTCTAATAAACGAAATTTAGCAATACAAGACAAGTCTTTTATAGTTTGATAACCTTCGGTTACCTCTGATTGCGATAAAGTAGTTTCACAACGAGGACAAATATGCATTGAACGATAATCCTTATAGATTAATCCTTTATCAAATAAAGTTTTAAAAACCCACCAAATAGATTCCATGTACTCCAAGTCCATGGTGTGATAAGCATTTTTTTGATCAACAAAACGACCAAGCTTATCAGAAACCTTATACCACTCTTGAGCATACTCTAAAACCTTAGACCGACAAGAACTATTAAATTTTTCTATGCCCAATTCCTCAATAGCTTTTTTACTTTTACTACCCATTTCTTTTTCAACTATATTTTCGATTGGAAGACCATGACAATCCCAACCCCATTTTCTCTCTACTTTATACCCTCTCATTGTAAAAAAACGAGGCATTAAATCTTTTAGAATTTGACCAACAATATGCCCATAATGAGGAGTTCCAGTAGCAAAAGGAGGTCCATCATAAAAGACATAATCACCTTGAGGAGCTTCACGCTCAACTGATTTAGAAAAAATATTATTTTTTTTCCAAAAATCCAAAACGTCAGACTCCATTTGAGGAAAAGACGTTGTTTTTACTTTATTTTGTTCTTCGTTCATATAGAAAATTTAAATATTTAAAATACTTAGATATTATACAAGATTTATGATTATTTTGCCAATTATTAAAGATATTTAAAAAATTTAAACAAATAAACATTAGAAGCGACGGGTTTATTTTTTTATTTAACAATTTCTTAATAAAAAAGGCTAATCATTAAAGATTAGCCTCAAAACTACTTCACCTTTTTATTCTTCCAATCGAGACCCCTCAATTTAAAAAAATTATCTACTTCTTCAAGTATTTTCTTTCCACAACCCCTAGCTTTTAAAAAATCTACGGGGGAGATATCAAAAAATAATTCACCCAAAGTATCCATTTCAAAACGTTTAATTATATTAAACGTGCGAAGAGAAAAATCAGAATGTTTAATTTTTTGAGCGAGAAAACTAGCTGTATTAACCTTATCTTCAATTCCTTCTCGAGACAAAACATCAACCTCTCCCAACTTACCCTTTAAAATATTAATTTCGATATTCAACCGAATATTTTCTTTCTTAATATGTGCCACTTTCTCCAAATGAATCAACGGATTAAAATACATCCCTCTCAATTTTCGATTAAAAATTTGCTTAATTCTCTCCACAGTCAACCCTCTTTCTTTGGCTAATTCTTCAATGCTACGATTTCCGAAAAGTAAATCCCAAAAAATATGAAAACTATCAGATTGGTCTTTTATCGCCAAAAGCCAACGCTGAATTATTGTCTCATATTGTTGGTGACGCCAAATAAAAGAATGATAATTACGGTTCTTAATAATAGATATCTCTGGAAAAATATTAATAAAATCCTCTATTTCCTCCTTAACAAAGAGTAAACGACTACCCTTCTTACGTGAAAAACGATAGTAAGGAATAATATCTTCTTGAGCCAAGGACATAATTTGACCTGAAGAAATATTAAGCATTTTAGCCACCTCTTTAATCTGTAAAAATCTTTCTGGCAAGCTATTAATTCTAATAGCCTTACAAAAATCATCGGTTTTTATTAAATCCAATAAAGGGTCATCGCCCATACTGGTGATTTTAATTCTACAACCCCTTACAAAGCTTTTTACGCTTCTGATGGTTTTAAAGCCTAGTATTTTTCGTGCTTCTTCTAAAGTTACATTTTCTTCCATGATATCTAGTTTAAATTAAACAATAATTTTAATGAACAACAAAAAAATATAGCACAATACATATATTTTGTAAATAGTATAATCCATGGCTTATACTTTTATTCTTTTTTATAAAATAAAAAAAGGGCTGTCATTTTGACAACCCCACAAATTTCGACTTATTCAATATTCTTTATTCTTTTTTTAAAAATTATACTCCAGAAAAAACCACCAAAGTAAAACGAAAAATT
>CAZNDY010000038.1:2360-6715 GCA_964572055.1 uncultured Gammaproteobacteria bacterium | reverse complement strand
CCAAAAGTATTAAAAATATCAGAACCAACTACGTTACCAATTGATAAGCCAAACTTCTTTTTAGCAGTAGCAATAATAGATGTTGCCAATTCCGGCAAACTAGTTCCAGCTGCTACAATCGTAGCCCCAATAGCCCAAGCTGATATTTTAAAATATTCAGCAATATATACAGCTGATGAAACTGTAAAATCAGATGATTTTACCAAAGCAATTAAACTAATAATAAAAATTATATAATCAGTCCAGACAGCCTTAGCGCCATGAGTATCATCTTCTTCAGTTGGAACATCTTTTTTTACAGCCAATAAAGTAAGATAAGAAAATAAAGTTAAAAGCATTATTAAACCCTCCCAAAAAACTATTTTTAAATCAAAGGCAAAAATAAAAATCATAATAGTGGCTAGCAATAAAACCAAGCCATCACGACGAACCATTTTTTTAGGGATAATCTGCGGAGCAATAACAGCTACCAATCCCAAAATAAAGCCTAAATTAAAAATATTGGAACCAATAACATTGCCAACTGATAAATCCCCCTGACCTTTTAAAGCTGCAAAAACTGAAACAGCAATTTCAGGAGCTGAAGTTCCCATGGCCACAATTGTTAATCCAATAAACATTTCAGAAACATTCCATTTGCGAGCAATTTTAATACTAGAATTAACTAAATAGTTAGCTGAAAACCCCAGGACAATAAGTGAAGCGATTAAGATTAGCACTTGAACAAGCATAAAAATATAAAAACTAATTATATAATTAATTTGAAAATAAATTTATTAGATTTTTTTCATACCATTTTTTATCAGAGACTAGCCTTTCTTGCTCTTTAATCCAAGGATTCCAATCAAATTTTTCATCCAATTTTTCATCTCCTTCTCGAACAAGGTAAGCAACATTTTCTTCTAATAAACCAACTCGTTTATATTCTTTAATAGGAGACAAAACGTCAGGAGAAAGCATTGTGAGTTCAAATAACCTAATTCGGGAATCTTTAATATCAGACAAAGCGATGTTGGTATTTAATATAAATCTTTCAACCGGAAAAATAGAAATCAATGAATACATCCAAAGAAACAAAAATATTAAAAATTTTACAATATTTGATCTGTGTTTAATAAACAAACGAGAAAGAAGCCAGGCAAACAAAAGACCACAATAAACAACAGTATAAGAAGCAAAAAACTTTTCATAACTAAGCCCATAATATTTAACATATAAACCCATTCGATAAGCAGCTGAAAAAAGTAAAAATAAAGAAGCAAAAGTAAAAACAGTTAATATTTTTTGTACCAATAAATTTGTTTTTTTATAAGTAAAAAAATAAATCAAAATATTAATAATTGACAAAAATAATAATTGCCAAAAACCGCTTTTAACCAGACTTTCAACTTCCTTAAAATCAAAAGGTAATGATCCGATCAATAAGCGATTTAATTGTATCCATAAAAAAAATAAATAAAGAAACAAGATACCTACTAAAACAATTCCAGAAATTATAGGATCAATAGCTTTTTTGCTCTCCACTTCCTCCTCACAGACAAACTTTTCACTCCAAGCTGTAAGAACAGAAAAAAATAAAAATGTTAAAACAACAAACACCAAGGCTTTATAGGCAAGCGGCAAAGAAATAAAAGAAGAAAACCAATCGTAAAATATCTTCATTTTACTAGCAAACTCTAAATCAGCTGAAGACAAAAGGGGTATAAAAAAAGTTAAAGAAATTATTAAAAATAAAATTATTCCACTAAAAACTCTAATAAAAATATTTTTCTTATTTCTATTGATCGGTATTAATAAATTTAAATACAAGTAAAATGTTTTTCCAATTTTAGATAAAAAAGAAAAAAATCTAATTATTATTTTTGAAATAAAAACAAAATCCCAAATTTTATCTTTTTTATTTATCAGAAAAGATTGATTATAAAAAATAACAAACAAAATAGGGAAAAAAAATAAATTTACCACCTTAAAAAAAGGATTGTCGTAAAAAGAATAGCTAATAGCTATTAAAATCATAGGAACAATCCATAATAAGTCTCTATGATTATAAAAATTTTTTTTATACAAAACCCAAACAAATAAAGCCAAAAAAATAAATAAAAAGAATGTTGCATTAAAACCTAAGGCAAAAGGACCTTTAGACCAAAAATTCCACAAAAAAACAACAAAAAATAAGGCTGGCACAGAGCTTAAAATCAGTCTCAAAGATAAATCTTTTTTATTTTCTTTATAGTTCTCGGTATGTAACATCTTTTCAAAATAAAAATCTTATAACAAGTAAATTATAGCATATTTATCTTCTTATTAAAACGATAGTTTTATTATAAAAATTTAAAATTTTTCATTTTTAAGATACACGGTTCTAGAAGGAAATGGAATTTCAATACCATTCTGATTTAAGTCGTTATATATATTTTCTAAAGCTTCTATTTTTTTATCAAAAGCGATAGATTGATCATTTACCCAGAATCTAGCCTGCCAATCCAAACCAGAATCAGCTAACTTCAGCATAATAGCGTCTGGAGCCGGATCTTTTTCTATACCCTCTATTCTACTTAAAGAATTAAAAATAACTTCCCTAACCTTGTTAATATTAGACCCATAAGAAGTACTAAAATCAACTATAACCCTTAATTTCAGGTTAGGTTGAGTAAAATTTTTAATTTTCATCTCTGCTAATTTTCCATTAGGAATAGTAATAAGTTCATTATCGAATGTCCTTATTTTTGTACTTCTAATAGTAACAGAATGAACAATTCCCAATTCTCCACCCTCTAGAGACACCTTATCTCCAACCTGGAGAGTTTTATCCAATATTAAACTAACACCTCCAAATATATTTTTTAAAGAATCCTGCATGGCAAAACCAATAACAAAACCAGCTATCCCCATACTAGCCAAGAAAGGAGCAACATTAAAACCCCAAATATCTAAAATCCAAACCAAGCCAATTATTAACAAAATAACAACTGTAGTTTTCTTAAATAATGGGGATAAGGAGTCAACCATTTTACTTTTATTTCTTCTCTTAAAAACTTCTATCCAAAATCTGATTATAATATCAAAAACAATGGTTGCAATATAAATTAAAAAAACAGCCAAGGTTGAATCTATTATTCTTTCCAGCCAAAGATAAGTAAAATCTAATTGTTTAAGAGCGATTTGCAGACCCAAGACAATTAAAACATAAATAAAAGGGGGTTTAAATTTTTCAATAATTAAATCATCCAATTTTGTTTCTGTTTTTTGACTCCATTTTTTAAAATACCTCTCGGTTAAAAAGGTTAAAATTTTTGATACCAAAAAAAAGGTTATCAAGATCAATCCGGCCTTAATATATTGATTTTTTAATAAAAAATTAATAGATTCATTATACATAAATTAAAATTTACTTAATTATTAAAAGTTAATTTTAACATAAAAAACCAAAAAAAGAAATATATCTCAACAAAAACCCCAAAATATTTTTCGGGGTTTTTATCTTTCTATTTTTTTATAGTCTTCTTAATGTTTTTCTTTTCAGCTTTCTCTTCTAGCATAACACGTTTAGCTTCTAAACGTTTGGCTGTTTTATGAGATTTACTGCTTTTTCTCTTACCAACACGATGTGGTTTAAGGGCCATATTTTTACTATTAATTATAAAATAACGATTTCATAATAACACAGAAGAATTTAATAAGCAAAAAAATACATTAAACAAAAGATTTATTATTTTGCTTTTTATTTTTAGAAATAATTCTAGCAACAAAAAATATAAACAAGACTAGACATAATATTAAAGTAACGATAATGCTTAAATACTGTCCATTAAAATCAGACAAAGACAAATGTTTAAATAATATTCCAAAATAGGCCCAAATCAAAACTAATCCATAGGCAACATTTTTATCTTTACACATACGTAAAATTCCAATTAAAGTACCAATAAGCAAAATAATGCTTGTCCAAATATATTCAGCAACACCAAAGCCATTCCAATTGATACTTACTAAAAAGACAGTGATGTTGGCGATTGTAGCTACTGTAATCCAACCAAAATAAACACTAAAAGGCGTTGATATGAAAAATTTCTCCAAAGGAGAAAGTTTTTGCACACGAATAATGTCAGCAATTTTAATAAGACAAAAAAGTAACACTGCCATAATGATTACCGATAAACCAATATAGTTATAATGCCAAGCAAATATCCAGAGAATATTGGCTAACGAAGTGATGATAAAAAGAGGGTTTATTTTATCAAAAATAACTGCTTTTTTTGATTTACTTCCTACAAACTGATACACGATATAGATGGCAAGTAAAAGATAGATCAATCCCCAGATAGAAAAAGTTAAACCAGCTGGTGCAAATAAAT
>CAZNDY010000038.1:0-2260 GCA_964572055.1 uncultured Gammaproteobacteria bacterium | reverse complement strand
TCGTCCGTAATTTTTATTTCTTTTATAAACTCGGACATATGACTAATTATAATCAAAGCCCCTTGATAATCATTAATAGCCTCAGCTATTATCGGAATATGACGAAAATTTATATGATTTGTTGGCTCATCCAAAACCAAAAGACCTGGTTCCATCAAAACTATTCTAGCAAAAGATAATAACCCTTTTTGACCTTCAGATAAATCACCTATTTTACTGCCCATTAAATCTCCTGTAATTAAGAATCCGGCAGCGACCGATCTCATTGTCTGCTCAGTCATCTCTTTAGAAAGACAAGACTCCAGGGATGAAAAAACCGTTTGATCATAATCTAAATTAGAAAAATCTTGACTATAATAAGCAACCTTAACCTTTGGTAAAATCTCTAAACCATCCTGAGTCTCTAAAACCAAAGATCTGAGCAAACTACTCTTGCCTATTCCATTTGGACCTTTTATCAACAATCTATCTCTTTTAGTTAAAACCTTGTTAACATCTTTAAATATTGGCTCATGATTTTTAATCACTCTAATCTTCGAAATATTAACAATATTACCATAAACATCTTCTTGAGATGGAATGCTAAATTTTCTAATAGTTTTATCCTCTCTTCTTACATCCACTTTATTTTCTTCTAAATCCTCCGTCTCCTCTTTTAACTTTTGAGCTAATTTGCGCATTTTTCCCCCTTTATTAGCAAAGAAATTAACTTTTTCCTTTCTATCTTTTATTTTCTTTTCAAGTTGCGCATTTTTCATTATTTCCCTCTCCACTCTTCTAGAAACTTCCTCAACCACTGAATAATAATCACCTACATAAAGCTCTGTTTTTTTAGTAAAAACATCTAAATAAATAACACCTTCTGTAAAACAATTTAAAAAATCAGCATCATGAGAAATAACAATAACTGTTTTATCATACATTATTAAAAAACTAATTAAATGGTCTATACCACTTTGATCTAAATTATTTGTAGGTTCATCTAACAATAAAATATCAGGATCTTTAATTAAGGCAAAGGCAAGTAAAAGTCTGGCTTGTTGACCACCTGAAAGATTACCAACTTTTTTGTCCAAGGGCACTTCAAAATCAACCGCATCCAAAACCTTACTAATCCAACTTTTTATATTTCCAGGAACTTCATCAAAAGCTTTTGCAAAATAATTCTCAACACTAAGCTCTAAATCTTCTTTAGCCATAGTCTGATTAGCTGTTCCAATGCTAGCATTATTAGTAATAGAAACCAGACCTTCTTTTGCTTTCAGCTCTCCTTTTATTAATTTAAAAATAGTACTTTTACCAGCCCCATTTTGCCCCATTAAAGTTATTTTCGCTCCTCTTCTAATACTAAAATTAGCCTCATCTAAAATAGGTTTTTTTTCTAAATATTCAAATTTAACATCTTTAAAACTAAGGATTACCTCTTCTGACATAAGTTAATATCCAATTATAAATAAAATTAAGAATGCTAAAGCAAGTTTTGCCCATAAACACTAATAATCACCTTATTTAGGTTAGCACATCTTGAATAAAAATCAAATACAAAGACCTGTTTAGATTTATATTAATTAAAATAATTATATACAAAAAAAACCGCACCTATTCAGATGCGGTAGAAGCATTGTCAAAAATTACAACCTCTTAAAAAGACCATCAAATAAAATGCCTAATTTGTCACAACGTTTTATGCCATTGAGCCTACCCTGCGCATCTTTTAGGTAAGAATGTTTTTCATCTTTATTCATTTCCCTGATAGAGCCTGATGATTTTAACTGACAAACATTATGCTGATTATAAGCGCCAAAAACATTAACATCTTCATGTGAAGAAATAAATTTTAACTAACAAAAAAGTATACTAAAATAGTATACTTTTATCAAGAGTCTGTAATTGTGAAAAAAACCGAAAGAATGTGACTAAAATTAAACAAGATTTTAACCCTTAATATTCAACTCTTTTTCAATATCTTCTTTGCTAATATTTTTAGTACAAAAAAACCAATCATAACAATTCATTTCATCTTTATTTTCCATTCTTTCTTTGGCTACACCACAAGAACCAGCTGTAGGCACTATAACTTCATCTCCTGGCCTCCAATCAGCTGGAGTAGCGATAGAAAATTTATCAGCGGCTTGCATAGCTATTAAAGCCCTATACAATTCATCAAAATTACGACCCAAACTTAATGGATAATAAATAATTGCTCTAATTATTCCCTTAGGATCAATAAAGAATACAGCCCGAACTGCCTTAGTATTAC
>CAZNDY010000037.1:0-6871 GCA_964572055.1 uncultured Gammaproteobacteria bacterium | reverse complement strand
GGGGGGGGGTAGAATTAGAGGTATGAAAATTAAATTGACTCATAAATTTGAAGATATTATAAATTTAGATAATTTATTAAATGCTTGGGGTGAATTTTTAAATGGTAAGCGCGGACGTCGTGATGTTCAATTATTCGGACTGAATTTAATGGATAATCTTTTAAGCTTACATCACGATTTATTATATCACAAATACAATCATGGTGGCTATAAAGCATTTAAAGTTTTCGATCCAAAAATTAGAGACATTCATAAAGCTAGTGTCCGCGACCGATTACTTCATCATGCTATTTATCGTAAATTATATTCATTTTTTGATAAAATTTTTATATTTGATAGTTATTCTTGTCGTCTGAACAAGGGTGCACATAAAGCTGTATTAAGATTTAATAAATTTTTTTTGAAAATTAGTAAAAATAATACCAAAAATTGTTGGGTGCTAAAAGGAGATATCAGAAAATTTTTTGCCAGTATTGATCATCAAATATTGTTTAGTATTTTGAATAAATATATTGTTGATAAAAACATTGTTTGCCTTTTGCAAAATATTATTCATAGCTTCCAAGTAAAAGAAGGTAAGGGTTTGCCATTAGGAAACCTTACTTCTCAACTTTTTGCCAATATTTATCTCAATGTGTTTGATCAATTTATAAAACACAAAATTAAAGCTAGATTTTATATTCGTTATGCTGATGATTTTGTAATAATGTCAGATAATAAAGAATGTTTAGAAAATCAGATTGGCTTGATTAAAGAATTTTTATTTTTGAATTTAAAATTAGAAATTCATCCTCAAAAAATATTTATTAAAACAGTTTCTTCTGGTCTTGATTTTCTAGGGTGGATTAATTTTCCCGAACATAAAGTTTTAAGGAAATCGACAAAAAGAAGAATGATTTGCAAGTTAAAAGAGAGCAATAAAGAAAGTTCTTTGAATTCTTATTTGGGCTTGATTAAACATGGCAATGCTTATAAGTTGAAACTAGAAATATTAAAACTTATAAATAATAAAAATTGGTAAAAATTAAGAAATCATAGGTCTTTTTTGTTTAAATCTATTGACTAAAAACTCAATCAGGGTTAATATATACCTATATTTAAAGCTTATAATCTTATGTTAGTCAAAAGAATCGGAATTGATCTAGGAACAACTTATACTTTGGTGTACTTACCGAAAAGAGGCGTGGTTATTAACGAACCGAGCGTCGTGGCTGTTTCTATTGATGACAATAAAATTTTAGCTGTTGGTAATGATGCTAAAGATATGTTGGGTAGAACGCCTGACACGATTGTAGCTTTAAAGCCTTTAAAAGAGGGGGTTATTGCTGACTATCGGACGACAGAAGCAATGATTCGTTATTTTATTAATAAAACTTTAGGCAAGGTTAGAATATTTAGACCAGAAGTTATGGTAGCTGTTCCAGCTGGTATTTCATCAACTGAAAGAAGAGCCGTGATTGAAGCAACTATTGCCGCTGGAGCTAAAGCGGCTTATATTATTAAAGAACCAGTAGCAGCCGCTATTGGGGCTAATATACCAATTAGTTCTGCCACTGGTCATATGGTGGTTGATATTGGTGGAGGAACGTCAGAGATGGCTGTTATTTCTTTAGGTGGAGTAGTTTCTTCTACTTCCGTTCGAGTTGGTGGCAATAAACTAGACTTGGCAATTTTAGAATATATTAGAAAAAAATATAATTTAGTTATTGGAGAAAGAACCGCCGAGGAAATGAAAATGAAGGTTGGATCAGCCTTGTTTTTAGATGACGATAATAAGTTGGTTATGGAAATTAATGGTCGAGATGGAGTAAGCGGACTACCTAAAACTATTGAAGTTAATAGTAATGATGTTACATCGGCTATTTCAGGGGAGATGGAAACAATTTTAAATACTGCTAAAAAAATATTACAACAAACCCCACCTGAATTGGTGGCTGATATAATTGACAAGGGGATTGTCTTGACTGGCGGGACTTCACTTCTTAGAAATATTGATCAACTTTTTTCTAGGGCCTTAGGTGTTTCGGCTTATGTTGCTGACGATCCCATGCTTTGTGTGGCCAAGGGAACAGGGATTGCCTTGGACAATCTAGATTCTTACAAGAGAAGTATTCTAGCAACTAAATAGTTTGTTTATAGACCTCGTTTGAACGAGGTTTATTGTTTTTATAAAAATATGAAAATAGGAATAGATGCTTCAAGAGCTAATAGGGAGTTTAAGACCGGTACTGAGTGGTATTCTTATTATTTAATAAAAAATTTAATTGAAATAGATAAAGAAAATAAATATATTTTGTATTCCGACAAACCTTTGTCAGAAGGTTTTTTACAAGATTTAAATTTGGAAAACAATAAACATGTTAAGGTTAAAATTTTAAAATGGCCTTTTAAATTTTTCTGGACACTCGGAAGATTAAGTTTGGAAATGATATTTTCTCGTCCCGATATTTTATTTGTCCCAGCTCACGTTATGCCTTTATTTTTTCCCAAAAAAAGCATAACCACTATCCACGATGTTGCTTTTGTTGGTAA
Organism: uncultured Gammaproteobacteria bacterium; assembly: GCA_964572055.1. Lineage (GTDB taxonomy): Bacteria > Patescibacteriota > Patescibacteriia > Patescibacteriales > UBA12465. Next base: position 4,339 of record CAZNDY010000037.1, on the reverse strand, counting down.
TGAGTGCCTTTATGAAAAGGAGGTTGTTGATTTCGAATCAAATTTGTTAAAAAAAATTGTTAAATTTTTTATTTCTATTTTGACTAGAGGTAAGTGTGAATTAAGAGCATCCGATTATCTTAATTGGTCAACTAGATTTGCTCTAAAAAGAGTTAAAAAAGTTATTTCTGTTTCTAATTTTACTAAGAAAGAAATTTTAAGTAATTACAAGATAAACCCTGATAAGATAGCTGTTGTTTATAATGGGTTCAATAGTGATTTGTATAAAAAAATTGAAGATAAAAATATTCTTTCTAGGACTTTGTTTGATTATGGACTGGACAATCCTTATTTTTTATATGTTGGTCGAATTGAAAAGAAAAAGAATATCTCTTTGTTGATTAGTGCTTTTAACCTTTATAAAGAAAACAATAAAGAGTCTAGGGAAAAATTAGTTTTAGTTGGAAATATTGGCTTTGGTTATGATGAGATTAAATACATGATATCTGAATTTGATTTATTTAGAGATATTGTTATGCTGGGGTGGGTAGAAGAAAAAGATATGCCTTATATTTTTAATGGAGCTAAAGCTTTTATCTTCCCGTCTCTTCACGAAGGTTTTGGTATTCCGATTTTACAATCTATGGCTTGTGGTGTTCCAGTTATAGCTTCTGAAATTTCTGTCTTGAAAGAGGTTGGTGGAGAATCTCCTTTATTTTTTAACCCTAAGAATGCCGAAGATTTATGTTCTAAAATGGAGCTGGTTGTTAGTGATAAAAAAAAGGTTGCCGAAATTATTAAGCTTGGTTTTTTAAGAGCTGAAAATTTTTCTTGGAAAAAATGCGCTGAGGAAACCTTGAAAGAAATAAAATCTCTTTAATTTTTATGATAAAATTTATTAAAAGAAAGATTGTAGAAAAAAAATTTGAAAATAATAAAAAAGAAAAACAAAAGTCATCTAGGCTTTTTTATGTTTTAAGTGGTTTTTTATTTGTTGTAGCTTTAGCATTATTTTTAATCCTTATTTTAAAAGAAAAAGCAATAATTAATAATACCTTTTCTAATGAAGAGAATATTGAGATTCAAGAAAATATTATTTGCGATAATTGTCAGCGTCGTTTACTCGATGGAAAATTAATAAACGAGGGTGATGTTAATTCGTTTATTGTTGCAACTATTATTGATAATCATCCTGATGCTCGTCCAGCTATCGGTTTATCTCAAGCTGAAATTGTTTATGATGTTCCGGCTGAGGGAGGAATAAATAGATATTTGGCTTTTTTTAATATTGAAGATAAAAATAATTTGCAAATAGGACCTATTCGTAGCGCTCGTCCTTATTTTTTGGATATTGCCCGGGAATACCAAGCTATGCTTATTCATTGTGGTGGTAGCCCCGAAGCTTTAGCTAGAATATCAAAAGAAAAAATTCTAGCCTTAAATGAATTTTATAACGGTGCTTATTTTGAAAGAAATGATAATTATTTAGCTCCTCATAATGTAGTAGCTAATTTTGATGATATTAAAGAATATTTAAAAGAAAGAAATTATACTAAATCTGATTTTAGTTCTTGGTCTTTTAAAGACAAAGAAGTTATTAGTGATTTAGATTTATTTTTAGCTAGTCTTGATATAAATATTAGTAATGGTCAAAAGCAATATGAAGTTGATTGGTCTTATGACGTTGAGCAAAATATTTATTTAAGAAGTCTGGCTGGCAAAAAACAAACTGATGATAGTGGTAATCAGATTAAAGCTGAAAACTTGATTTTCCAATTTGTAGAAACGGAGATTTTAGATTCGGCTTTAAGATTAAAGATTGATCTTTCTAGTGGTGGTATGGCAGTTGTTTGTTTGGATGGGATTTGCAAAGAAGCTTATTGGGAGAAAGATGAAAATAATAGAACAAAATATTATTTTAAAAATGAAGAAGAGATTATTTTTAATGCTGGGCAAACTTGGATACATTTTATTGATGAGAATACAAAAGTTGATTATTAAAAAATATTTTTAATTTTATTTTTTTTGTTATAATAGAATTGTTCCTGTCATTCCAGCGAGTCGCGTATGAGCGAAGCGAGTTTACGCGACGAAAGCTGGAATCCAGAGTGGATACCTAAATACTTTATTAACTAAAAAAACATTGTAAATACAGTTTGATTAAATTAATTTAATAATTTTTATATAATATAATTATTTTTACGAACCAAGCTGGATCCCAGCTTTCGCCACGTAGGACGTGGCTCGCTGGGATGACAGAGATTGTATTTTTTAAATATGCTAAAATAATTTTTAATAATTATTATAATATTTCAAAATAAATAAAAACCTATGTTCAAACAAAAACAAAAAGCCTTCACCCTCATTGAACTCCTAGTAGTAATAGCCATTATTGGAATACTAGCAACTCTAGCCGTTGTGTCTTTACAACAAGCCAGACAAAATGCTAGAGACTCTAAAAGAATGGCTGATATGAAACAATTACATACAGCCCTGGAATTATTTGCTAATAAGTATGGGAGATATCCCACAACAGAAGAGTGGAATCAAGGCTTTATTGGCTCTTCTACTGAAAATATAATTTTTATGCAGAATATTCCAAGCGCCCCTACTCCAGCTGATGGTGATTGTCTGGATTCTTCTAATACTTATATTTATATTCCTCAAAATAATGGAGCTACTTACACTATTAATTTCTGTACTGGCAAACAAGTATCAGACCTACCTGAAGGAGCTAAACAAATGACTCCAGGAGGAATAGTTTTTGGTAGCGGTGAGTCAGGCGGAGGAACTCCAGCTTGGACCTGTGGAGATGACTTTACAGATGAAAGAGATGATAATATCTATCCCACAGTTCAAATAGGAGATCAGTGTTGGTTTGCAAAAAATCTAGCCTATCTCCCAGGTATTATTCATAGTAATACAGAGTTTAACAACCAAGGAACTAACTCACTGCCAGGTTATGGTGTCTATGGTTACAATGGAAGCGTTGTAGCTGATGCTAAAGCATATATGCACACAGATGGAAACACATTTAATATGTATCAAACATACGGAGTATTATATAACTGGTTTGCTGTTAATCAAACAGGAGAAAACGCTATTTGTCCTCCTGGTTGGCATGTACCATCTCATGACGAATGGACTGACCTAGAAAGAGCGATTTGCACATCTGGAAGTTGCGAAACAGACTTTCCTTATGATACAACCACTACAGGATGGAAAGGAACTAATGAAGGTAAAAAACTAAAATCGGCCAGAACGGCAGTAGGAAGTCCAGTAGTAGGATATTCTACCAACGATCATCCTAGATGGATTTATAATTCAACTAACTTTGGAACGGATAATTTTGATTTTAACGCCTTACCAGCCGGCTACCGTAACACCAATGGTTCGTTTTACAGTCTTGGTTCTAATGCTTACCTCTGGTCGTCATCTATCGATGGGTCTAGTGCCTGGCACCGCTACCTGTATTCTTCCAATTCTTCAGTTCATCGCCGCCATAATAGTTTAGCTAGTGGTTTTTCTGTTCGCTGTCTGAGAACTGAATAAAAAAATAAGTATTCCTTGCTCAGTCAGTGCTTTAGTACTGACTGAGATTTCTTTATTTCTTTTTTTCTGCTTTTCTTTAGAAAAGCAGGGAGTCAAAATTTTTTATGCATTATGATTTAAAAGTATATAAAGACAGTTATGATTTATTATTACACCTATACCAAATATCAGTAAATTTTAACAAAGATTTTAAATATACCCTAGGGGAAAAGATTAAAAACGAAGCTTTGGAAATTCTAATTAATATTTATCAAGCCAACAGTGATTTTTCAGAAAGAAAAAATAATCTTAAACTAGCTCAAGATAGAATAGAAAAAATAATAATATATATTAGAATACTGAAAGATTTAAAACAAATAAATTTAAAGAAATTTGTTTTCCTGAATGAAAAAATAGAGAATATAAATAGGCAACTAATTTCTTGGAAAAAGAAATCTTAGATCTGGGGCCAGAGTTATTTAAATCAAGGTTTAAATAAGTGTGCCCTAAATCAGTTCAATAATCCACTGAAAATTATTTTTCAGTAATAGGCTTTTTGTTAAAAAAGCTATTTGTTTAGTTTTTCTTTTTTAGTTAAACTAAACAAAGAGCGCAGTGATTATTAAAAAACAGCCGGCAACCGTAATGCCTCTGGTTCGTTTATTTATCTTGGTTCTTATTCCGGCCTCTGGTCGTCTTCTATCGATGGGCCTGGTACTTGGGCTCGCCTCCTAGATTTTTCCAATTCTTCAGTTTATCGCGATGATTATGGTTTAGTTGTTGGTTTTTCTGTTCGTTGTCTTAAGGATTAAAAAAAAGAATAAATATA
>CAZNDY010000036.1:0-7109 GCA_964572055.1 uncultured Gammaproteobacteria bacterium | reverse complement strand
TGTTGTAGTTTTCTGGGTTAGGAATGATACGAATAGCAATAGCGTCTGGTTCAGAATCAGATAGAGCACTGGTTGCTATTGGTGGATGATCATTAGGAGTCTCTCCGTCTGATATTAGGTCATCGACAGGTGGAGCAGACAAGGTGACAAGGGGTGATAAGAAGAAGGTGAGAAATATGAAAAGACTTAACAAGAAATGATGCTTATTTTTTTTAAACATAAACTATATTTTAAAAATATTTACTAAGATATTTTAATTAAAGAAAAATCATCAATATAAAAATCACTGCCCATAGCAACCGTATCAGCATAAGACATACTTATAGATAATCGAATCATTTTATTATAGTCTCTGGTTAACCACAGAGACATTTTGTCATTATATTCAAAAGTTTGAAAAAATGTTTGCCACTCAGAATAAATACCTGAAGAAATAGATTTAGAAGCAACACCAGAATAACACTTTGTTTGAGCTGGCGACTGAACACAACAAACATTGGCTTGCTCGGCACAAGGAGATCCATAGCTTGGATTACAAGGATTTTCTCCAGGCTGAGGAACAGGACTAACAGCCCCATCAATCCATTTAAAAGGAGATCTCAATGGGTTTGAAGAACTAGAAGCCATAGAAATACACTGATTATCCCATCCAGGAGAAGGCGTAATTTTTACAAGAACGTTCGTGGCCGCATTTCCTCTATAATTAAATTTTACAGCATATTTTTGATTTTCTTTAAAATCAAGTTGAAGTAAATCATAAACTAAGCTAACCCACATAACCCTATTAGTGTTGCCCCAACAAAAAGTTTTTCCTTCTGGATAAACGGCTGGAGAGTTGGGATTACAATCATCTTTACTAGAAAAAGTACAAGTCCTGTTAGCATCACTCCAGCTACAGCTAGACATTAAAAGACAAAGATCCTTGCCACAAACACCTGGGTAAGGATGACCTTGGTCTTGTTTAATTAACATACTTTTACTTCCAGAATTGCTAAATAAATCAGTGGCACCAACTTGGGCATATTGATAAGCTGTTTTAGACCAACCAGAAGGAATACCACCAATAACAATAGATTCAAAATCAATATTATCAAAAATATATTCAAACAAACTGACAGAAGGATCATTAAAATAAACAAAAACCTCTGACGACTTCTCACTTTCTTGACCAACTGGATTTATACTGCTAATTACAAAATAAAAAGTGTCGTTTTGTGTGCCAGCCAAACTAATAGTGGCTTCAGTAGAATCATCTGCAGTTAAAACTGAAGTTCCATAAACACCAGCAACGGAACCTCTATAAATCTTATATTTAGAAACCTCACCAGCTGGAGCAGTCCAGGAAATTTTTATCAAACGTTCATCATGAGAAAGAATTTCGATTTTAGGATTAGTTGGTTTGGCGGAAAGATTTGCCTCAGTCGGAGTTGCTGAAACAGTTGAAGAAAAATTTGTTTCTGCTAAATTCTCACTAAGCGCTGTTATTTTTATATCATAAGGAATGTAATTTAAAAGACCATTTAAAGTATATTCACAATTATATTTATCATCCTCTATTAAGCATCCGTCATGCGGCAAGTCAATAATTTCCTCCTGAAAAACCTCTTCGTCATTAGGTTTGTAATATATTTTATATTTATCAACCAAAGAAACATCTGATTGCCAATTAAGCCTTAAAGACCCACCAAGACCAATATCAACAACCGAAACATTATTAATAAACCTAGGAATTCTTTCTTTAAAGAAATAAGTTTCTTGTAAAATATTAAATATACAAATTCCACCTGAAGGGCAGTCAGAGTCTGTTGAACATGTTTTTCCTGGAAAGTTATCACAAATTTTTACAGGACCCTTAACTACAGCCAAGTCACTAAGAAAGGCGGGTAAATCATCGCTAGTTGTTTCATCTCCAGAATCACGACAATAATAAAATTCATAATTATAACCACCAAAAGCAGTGTCAACATCACTCCAAGGAAGCCAAGTTCCATCACTCTTAACTGGGGGCCAAGGATTTTTACAAACAAAAACATAAGCCATAACACTACCGCTAGTATTGTTTCCGTTTAGTGTTATATTAGAAGAATCCATTTTAACTGTGGCCGAAACTGAAGTTTGGTCATCTCGAATATTTTCTTTAACAGCCAAAAGCCTTTTATCACCATCTGCCATCCAAGAAACAACATCGTCCTTAAACTCAAGAACTAAAGGGTCTCCAATTTTCCATTCCCAGTCCCAAGAATATTCAGGAACGGGTTGTAATACTTGCTTGTCACTCGACAAAGCATAAGCATAATAAACCTTGTCTTGATCTTTTTCGGAATCAAAACTTGAGCTATTGGGATCATTATCGTTTTCTTTTATGCTATTAGCGCTTTCTGAAAAAAGATAAGAATCTGGAGAGACTAAAACTTCTTCAACGCTACAAATTCCACCCTGATCAGCTGGTTCATCCATTGTTTTAAAACCAAAAATATGAGAGTTAGAAAAATTTAAATTATTAAATTTTAATCTACTATCAATACCTTCGACCCAAACCGTTTCATTAACAGAAAACCCTCGACCATTCATGCCAACACCTTGATAATTTAAAACACCACTTGAACTATCCAAATCAACATCACCCTTAACAACTACAAAATATTTAGTTCCTTCTTTTAATAAATTTTTTGGACTAAAAATAACAACTGAACGACCATCTGGATTTAGTCTAGCCTCAGTTGAACCTAAAACAGAACAATAAACCTTGTCACTAGAAGCAATATAAGTAGGAACACTAAGATCATCACCAAAAGGATTGGTAGCAGCTAAAACATTTGTTTTTAAAATTTTACCCAGGTAATACAAAGGTTTATAAATAAATAAGTTTTTTATTTTATCAATAAAATTAAGTTTTTCTTTGTGACTTATAAAATAAGTACCACTCGAACAAGTACCTGAACTCTCTTCCAGAAGAAGAACGTTCCCATCAATTGACAAGCTTTCTATTCTTTGGTCAAAGGTAATTGAAATTGAAGCGTTATGACAAACCCCCTCTTGTTTATTATAAGGAGATGTTTCTATTACTTGAGGTCTTGCTTGACAACAAGTATCAAACCCACAGCCAACATTAGCTGGGTCCAATCCAGCACTAACACAATCAGAGTCACCAGAACAACCACAACATAAGCCCCTATTATCTCCAGAACAATTACCCTTATCTTTATAACAAGAAAGTTTGTCGTTTATGACTGAGCACTGATCTTCAGCAGCGACAGGGTTACAACAACAAGCACCACAATCAGGAGCTGTTCCCAAAGAACCATTATCTGACAAACAATCCAATTTATTACAAACATCTGCACAGACATTACTATCGTCTATGATGTTGTTTACACATTTCTCTCCAAAACCAGCCGGTAAATTCTCACAAGAACTTTCACACAAACTTAATTTAAGATATTCTCCGCTAGTATTTGGATAGCCAATAGCACAAGCATCTTTGTTCTCGTTACAGTCATATCTTTTGCAATAACCAACAGGACCACCAGTTTCGCCAGTTTCAAATCGAACCCCAGAAGAACAAACAGAACTCTTAGCGTCCCAACAACAACTATTATTAGAAACACAACTACTAGCATCTGTTAATTGCTTACAATTTTCATTACAAGAAATATCACAAGCCTCTTTGTTTTTATAATCACCAATAACAGATATTTCGTTTGAACATAAAGTAGAATCTTCTGTATCACATTTATAATAAGGACAAGAGCCAATATTTGCTGATCCCTCCCCCCAAACAGAACTGTCGCCAAGACCGCCTCTGCAAACATTATTTACCTCATCCCAACAACAAGTAGCATTATGCTCTTTACAAAAACTTTCTCCTAAAGATGTGCAGTCTAAACAAACACCACTTGGATACTGAGTATTAGTTTCACAATATTTTCCACTAGTACCAACACAATTACAAGCCAAATCTTGAGCTAAATAATTTCCAGGAACCTCTCCACAGCCGCTACATAAACCAAAGTTTGTATTTTCAGTCCCAGGATTTGCACTAATTCCACAAGAATAAGAACAAACCAAAGGAGAGCAACAAGCAGGATTACCGATGGCACTACCGGTATCTACATTTTTATCTATCTCACAACAACAATCACAGGAAGCTTTGTCGGTTTTAATACATTCATCTAAAACACAATCTGAACCAGCAGGACAAAGTTTTTCAGAAGAACAAAAGCCTTCATTAGTACAAAGAGACCCACTAGGACAAACAGAGCAAGTTGACGAACTGTAAACTGAATCAACATCAACACATTTATCATTTGCGATCATCGTCCATTGAACTCCATCAATTTTGGGACAAACAGTTTGAGTAGAAATTTCATAAAAACTTCTTTCTCCAACACCATCAATATTATATTTTTGACAAACAGCCAACTTGTTTACAGTTCCAATACCATCTCCCAAATTATAAGAAATATTTTTAGAACAAGAAATGTTTTTAACAATACATTTATCAGTTTCTGAATTGTATTCACAATTTTCTCCACTTTCCCCACAATAATCAAAAGAAGAGCAATTATCTTGACAAACACCAACTTTAACTATATTACCTCCATCATAAGAAGAACAAAATCCAGGAGAATTAGGACAGACATATCCAGTTGGACAAAAATTATAATCTGCACAACTAAAAACATTATCATCTTCATCTAAATTACCCCCATCAAAGCCAGTGTCAAATCCCCATTCAAAAACCGAACTTTTAGGCGAGCCACTTAAACAATCGTTAATATTAGTAACACAAGCCCCAGGATTTGTTGTTTTTGATCCACAACAAACTTCACCACCAGAACAATCAGAATCACTAGCACAAGATTTCACATTAAAATTTAAACCATTACCAATCAAACTTCCCCTGGATATTTTGACCGGACCAGTAATTGAGTCTTCAACAACCAAGGCCTCTGTTTTGTCAGCCCCATCTTCGAAAACAATATTTAAATTTTCACTAGTTTTATTATTACTAAAAATAGCTCTGGTTTCTTGACTATTTTCTGAAAAATATTCACCCCAAAAAGAAACCTTGGTGGTTCCTGCTGGACCAGAATAAGGGCTAATTTTACACAAACTAGGCAAAAGGGCATAGGTAGAACTAGCCACAAAAGAATCAGCAGAGACAACATCGTCCCAGGTACCTATTTTTAATTTTAGTTTATAATCACTATTATTATAGTCAATATTATCTGGAACCTTAACAATTATTTGATCATCTCTCCAAACAGAATGTAAACAAACTTCTGGAAAATTAAAACTAGCCTCTATATCATTACTATTATAAAAATAAACTTGATTATCTCCTCGACTAGAACCAAAGCCAGACCCGTAAATAGTTATATATTGACCAGACCTGCCAGTGCTTGGTTCAAAAAAAGATATAGAAGGAGCTTTTGGTGGCTCTGGTAATTTTTTAAAATCTAAAAAATTACTAGGAATATCTAATCCTATTTTTTTAGCAAAAGTATTTGTATCACCCGTTTTTATATTTGGCGCCATTACAGTGCCGGACAAATTATCATCAAAATTATTAGGAGCAAAGCCAGAAACATTATTAGCATAATTACCAAAATAAGCCTTGCTATTATTAAGATTAACTCCGTAATATAAAACGGAATCATTTGACTTAGCTTCGGTTGGATCAATTCGACACAAACCAGGCCGAGCAATAGAATTTATTTTTATTGATTCTAGAACCGCTCCATTTTCATCATTACTACGATCTTTCTTGCCAGCTTGAGTTACAACCTCTACTAAAACATTGTCAGAAACATTAAAACCATTAGGCAATGAAACTATTATTTGAGAATTAGACCAAGTATTGCCACAATAAGAATTAACGGTTGAAGGCATTATTCCTGGAATTAAAGAATCGTTTTCTTCATTAATAAAATTAACACCAGAGAGAAACTCATTATATTCATCAAAATTATAACCCCTAATTGTTATAAAATTACCAGCACTCGCATTTGGAGTAATTTTATTACAAACACCACTAGAACAATCATCGTCTTGATCACAACTTGTATTAATATCATTTTGACAAAAACCGCCAACTGGACTAATTCCAGTAATAATAGGACTGCCAACACAAACACAAGATTCACAACTAAGACCATGATTAGGATTGCAAACTCCATCACTTTGACAAACACCCTCTATTCCATCACCACAAGGCTCTCCTAACTCTGAAAAATTTTCATCTTCTTCGTTTTTAGATTGACAAGTACAAGTATTAGAATCACATACTAAGTTTGGATTAGAACAAAATGGTTCAACCTCATTATTACAAACACCTTCAACAAGCTCACCGCAAGGATCACCAACTCCTTGCTGAGTGCACTTACACTCATCACTACAAAAAAGATTAGGATTACACAAAGTATTGTCAGGCAAACAAGAATTTCCTAAACCAGAGCTACAAGAAGAGCCCTCGCTTCCCGGCAAACAACTAGAACCAACACAGGGTCCCCAGCTGTTATTAGCACAAGTCGATATTCCACCACAACCACAGGCTTTGATAGAACCATCATCACAATAAAGACTACCAACAGTTCCGGTAGCATCGCCTAACTGCTTAAACACCAAAGAAGTTATTCCCCAAGCAGATAAAATAATAGCCAAACCAATAACGCCTGATTTTAAAATTCCCTTAGCTTTAGATATTTTTTCTTCATTACCCTCAGAACTCATCCAAACAAAACCGCCGTAGATAACTATAACTACGGCAACTATTCCCAAAATACTAAGAGAGACATTTATTATTTGTGAAGCAATTGTTCGAGGATCCTTGGTCGATAAATTTATTTCATTTCCAATAAAATCTTGACCAAAATTATCATTAGCAGAGGCAAAAACGTTTATGCTAAAAACACCAAAAATAATTAATAACAAAAACGAAAAAACTACAACTTTTTTTGAAAATTTTTTTATATCAAACATAAAAATAAGACAATTTTTTTAAGATCTTTGCTAATAAAATTTTAACACAATTTAAACAATAAGTAAACAAATTGTATTAGTTCACCACATATTGGACTGGATAGCCATTAGTTAATAAATAATCT
>CAZNDY010000035.1:0-7365 GCA_964572055.1 uncultured Gammaproteobacteria bacterium | reverse complement strand
TTTCGCTTGAATAAATAAAATACAGAACAAAGTTCTGTATTTTTATTTACCGCACTCTATTATGGAAGAATTAAAGAATTATTTTACTATTCAAAAAAATATAGCAATTCCTAAATTTTAATTCCCTTTTTTATAGTCTTTCTCAAATAAAGCCATTGAGTAAAAATTATAATACTTGTTTTTATATCTAACCTCATCAATCATTGTACCCTCAATTTTAAAACCTAATTTTTTATACAATTTAACAGCAGGAATGTTATCAGCAATAACTCCCAAATTTATTTTATGAAGTTTTAGTTTTTTAAAACCATAATCAATTAACCAATCCATTGCAATTTTACCAACTCCCCTTCCCCGATAATCATCTTCCCCTATCATTATAAATAAATCACAATTCTTATTTACTAAATTGATATTTGAAAATCCCATAAATCCAATAGGTTTATCATTATCACTAATAGTAAAAAACTTCTTGTTTTTATTTTTTTGATAATTATCAAACCATTCTTTTTGTTTTATAAGTGTTGTAGTTTCACTAATATTTTCACCGGTAAATTTATTCGCTCGAGGATTATTTAACCATTTAACACGAAAAGGAATATCAATTCTTTTATGTATTCTTATTTTTATCATATTTTATATTTAACTCTTATACTCCAATTATACCAAAATAACTACTTAGGTTCTAATTCCACTCTGGGGCATACAAAAAATCACTCTAACATTAAAGCAATTTTTCTTGCACTCTATTGTGGAAGAACTTAGGAATTGTTTTTCTTTTCAAAAAAACATTGTAATTCCTAAAATTAAGTCAACTTAGAATAAACAGATGTAATAAAATTTTCAATTTCTTTTTCTGCGTCAATACTTTGCCAATCCTGTTTACCCATTAACTTAAAAACTTCAATATTGTACTCTCTTTTTTTAAAATATTTAAAACCTAAATCTTCCAAGTATTTATCAACATCCGTATCGTCATTAAAAGTAATTTCTAACTCGTTTATTCTTTGATTTTCATCCCCTTCTGTTTTGCTTAAGTAATATTCTTTAATTTTTTTTGGACAACAATAATTTTCTATATCCTTTTTAGACAATCTACAATATAATGCCTGATCCGCTTCACATTGACTTTTTATTTTACTTTTTTCTTTTTCTTTTGTTTCATCGCCATTATCACCATCAACGAACACGGCATATTTATTTGTATTATTAGAAAGTTTTTTAAATAATTTTAGATCAGCATAATTTTTTAATGAAGATCCGCCACCTATTACACATAAAATACCATCTTCCTCTAAATCCTTATCCAATAATGTTTTGGCTACTATCTGTAAAAATTGCAAATCATCACGCCCCTCAACAAATATTAAAAATTTAGCATTATCTAATAAGTTATAATCCGATTTAATTCCTAATTCCTTAATAATATTATCAATAATTTCACCACCTCTCTCATATTTAGAAATACCTTGCTTATTTTTCGTAACCAAAACAGAGTTTTCACCTTTTGCCTGTCCAGCGAACACAGGAGAATGTGTAGTTATAAAAAATTGAGATTTTTTTGAAATTTTAAGAATTGAATTAAGCAGATTATCTTGCGCGGATGGATGTAAAAAAGTTTCTGGTTCTTCAATAGCAAATATTTGATTAGTTACATTCTTTTTGTTAGACAAATATTCGAAATAAGCAACCATCAATAACCTTTTAAAACCTGTGCCTTTATGAGAAATTGGCACAGAATAGCTTTCTCCATCAAAACTTAAATTTAAGCTAAACTTTATTGCTTTCTGCCAGTCACAATTTAGGGTTGGTTTTAACTCCTTTAATCCATTAACATTCTTCGCCATTATATCTTTTATTTCACCAAATTCTTTTTCTAAACCTTTTTTTACTTCATCTTCCAATCTGTCAGTAATATCTTTATTGCTATCAATACCTTCGGTAATTAAGAATTTGAATTGAGACTGAAAAGTAGTAGCGCCAACATTTAAATCCTCCTCTGCTCCGAATAAAGCATATTCTGGGAGTTTTAACTTATAATTCTTATCAACAATCTTTAAAATTTCTCCAATAGGATGGTATATTTCCTCCTTTTCTTCCTCGGGCAATAGAGTTTTAATTTGTTCTATTCTAAGTAAATTCTTATTTCCCCTGCCAGACCTCGCAACTTCTCCGCCAAGGTCTTCAACTATCTTATTTAAATCTTCTTCTTTTTTATTCCATAAATCTTGGTATTCAGCATTTTTGAAATCATTTACCCTGTAAAATGTATTTACTTTTGGTTTGCCCTTATCGTCTAAAAAATATTCTTTTCTTACAGTAAGCAATTTGTTACTATCAATAAGCAAATCATCAACATCTTTAGACAATGAAAAAGATAATTCTATAAAAGTATTTTCTCCGTCTGGTTTTCCTTTAAAAATATCCTCCTTAACAAAAACTTTTTCATTAAAAAAACAATTAAAAGCATTTAGAATTATAGATTTACCAGCATCATTTTTTCCGACAAAAACATTAAAATCGGACACCTCCAAATCTTCAAGGCTATCTATTCCTCTAAAGTTTTTAATTGTTATCTTATTTATCTTCATCTTATATTAGAACAAGTCTTCAAATTTATTCCAACTTAAAAATCAACTAAACATTGAAATATTTCCATAAACCTCCATAAATAAGGGCGAACCAGTAAAGGATAATGGAGAAACTGGACCAAAAAACATAAAAGGAAATCTATTATTACTACTTGGATCAATAAATGACTTGTAAAGTTGAACAGCTGATTTATTGTTTATAACCTCACTGACCTTTCTCAATTCAGACCCCGAAGTTAAGCCATAGCCAAATGAAAATATTCTCATTTGATTTAAAATTTCATTATCTAAAGACTCAATAGTTTGTGTGATAAACATATAACCTATTCCATACTTTCTGGTAGTCCTAACAGAGCCAATTATCTCCTTAGTAAATTCTTTAATTCTTGGATCAGATGAGTCTTTAGAGATAAATCTATGTGCCTCGTCTAAAACTATCAAACAATTTGCCTTCTCACCCTTTGCAAACAAATCTGCCCCAACCTCAACAATTTTTGACTCAATTATACTAACAAACAAAGCCTGTAAATTCTCATTCTCTATTTCTCCTTTTTTAGGACTTAAATCAAGAACCACAAAATTACCATTGTTATTCACTGTCTTATCTACTATATCATCTACAGATACTTTATCAGTGCCATCCTCTTTCTTTTTTGTAAACAAATATAGAGCATTTTCCCATTTAGACAAAATACTGGATTGTCTATCTATATTTTCACTAATAAATTTAATTCTTGATTGTAATCTTGTTCTTGTTTCCTTGGTTCCAAATATTCCATATATATATTTTGAAAAACCAATTTTTTTCTCCTCATCATCTTTTACTTCTAAAAATCTTTTCAACATTTCTTCTAATAATTTTTTACTATCTGTTATATCTCCCAAATTAAATCTTGGATTATTTGATCTTCCTCTTAAGTAATCAACTACAACATTTTTTGCGGCTTCAATTTTATCCTCTGTATATAATGGTCTAAATGCTTCCTCTAAAAATTTATTATTTTGCAATAATTCACCAAACAACTCGTATTTATCACCTGGTAAATATACATCTTTTGTGATTTCATATTTATCAAAGTTCATTCCATTTTCTTTTACCTTATCCTCAAACTTTTGACCTCTTGGTGGTAATAAATCCTTATCATTATAAAACTGCCCTTGAGGATCAAGAACCAAGATACTTAAATTCTTTTTATTTTTTGTATACCCAAGCAACATATAACTTGCTGTCACTGTTTTACCTGAACCTGTTTTACCAAACACACCTATATGATAAGCGTCATTAGCACCGAGTTCATCGTTATTGGTTTTGTCAAAATGTTTAAACCATAAAGGTAAATCAACATCAGTTCCATAAACTTTTCCCATATAAGTTATATGTTTCTCATGTTTTTTTACCAAAGCCTTCATAACATCATTGTTCATTTTCTTTACATTCTCCCCAGTAGATGGTGATGTTCCTAAAATATGGCCTATCGGTTCACTACTATCAAGTGCATAGCATGCCTGCACACTAATTGTTGCTATTCTATTATCAGCTGTTCCACTTAGGTGTGGCAATTTACCATGTCTTTTTATTACGCCTTTAAATGACGGATCTTCATGCCACCTATTTTGAGTTTCAACTGATATTATTTGTCCAATAACCAAAACATCTTTCCCGTCCTCATTTAACATAACAAAAACCATTTGCCCTAAAGCCCTCTCAGTTTTTTTATCCTCTGTAATGTCAATTTCAATATCAAGAGTTGTGCTTGGTGACCCAGTAATACCAATTGTTGAATTTTGTTTGGCAATTACATCAATTATTTCTCTTGAAAAATTTATTTCATCTGTCATATTTTTATAAAAATTATGTTCTATAATTAAATAATAAATTAAATTTACCTCGATCAATTTTTAAATCGGGAGATAAACGGATAGCCTCTTGAATTGAAAAAAGACCCATCGCAATACTCTTGGCCATCAAATCAACTAAATACTGAGGATATGGTTCTCTAATTTCCGGAAAAACTATTTGGTTTTTAATACTTAAAAGATATTTTTCTAATTTAGGAAGATCATTTGCTATTCCCTTTTTTATTTCGATTCTATAGGCTGGTCCATCATCATAAGGTTTATAATATGTAAAATATATATCTGACTCTTTGGACTCACCTTTATAATCCTTGGTCTTTATTCTTTCCAATACCTTTTTAAATGCCTTATTTAACTCATCCTTTTCTTCTATGGCATCTAAATTACATTTTATATGAAGATCGCCCCATATTCTATTCTCATCCTTACTCTGTCCAACAGATAATGGTTTGGTGTATTCGTCTTGAGCAAGACCAAGAGAAAAAAAGGTCTTGTCATCAACCCTAATATCCTTATGGTCTTTTAGGTGGCTTTCGAGTATGTCTCGAGAAGAACTATATTTAACCATAGCCACAATATTTTCATTACTAAAGGCAGCTGATACAATATCTGGAATATCGGGAATTATTTTATTATATGTTTCTTTTAAAAATTCAGTTAAAGCAGAACAGTATTCAGACCCAGCATTTTCATCTTTTGCACTTAACATGCTATTTATTTTTAAAATGGGTGTCATGTGGTTACCGTCCATTATTCTAACTTCATGACTTGCTTGGGCTAATACACTCAATTCCATTAAAAACATTATTCCCTGTATAAGCCTTGCATTTGCATCCCCATGAGGTAAAACAGTTTGCCATTGATAATATTGATTTTTATTATCTTCCCATCCAACAGTTTCTCCATTGGTCAGCCCTTCTACACCAACACCTATTGCAAGTAAAATATCTGTTCCTGTCATTTTTTCTACAATATTACTCCCATCTACAGCGATTAAGGATGTAGAATGTTCTTTGTTTGTTATTTTATTTATCAATCCTTTATTTTTTAAATCCTCTATGCCTTTCTTAATTGGTTCATCCTGAACATCAAACATACCGTTCATTTTTCCAACAGTATTGGGAACCTTCTCCAACATTTTCATCAATAAATCATCTGGTAAAAAAGCGTAATTAGAATTTTTGTTTTGCTGATCCATATTTACTTCGCACTGTTATGTAATTTTTTATATTTTTCTATTTCCTCTACAGTATCTTTTATAAATTTATCTGCACTAAAATCAGTATATTCTTTGCGTTTTTTTGATCTTGGCATAGCCCATCTTTCCTGCCAAAATGAAGTTAAATCTTTAATATTTCTATTAAACCATTTTGGTCTTTTATTATCAGAAATTACCGATTTTAAATTCTTGGCCAAGGGAAATAAATATATAGCCCTTTTGATACCATGATTGGTGCCATTTGATATTCCCAAACACTCCATTGCTTGATTTATTAAACGTAACTTCCTTGATGGTCCAGCACCATACCCTCTCTTTATGTCATAATCTCTCTCTTTTAAATACATCAAAAAATCTTCATAAATATTATTCGGAATATGAAATGACCCACTCCCATGAGTATAACCAATAAACTTAGAAATATAATCATCATTAAATTTGAGCCTATTATAAACACTACTCTTACCGTAGGCCCCCGTTGTTGTAATAAATAACAATTTTGATGGCAATTTCCTATTTTTTATTATAGTTTTTTGATCCTTATATTTATTTTCAAATTTTTTCCTTATAACCGAAGAGGTCATTAAAGACGCGACCAACTTCCCTCCTAAAATATAATTATATGGAGGCAAGGCACCTAATCTCTGTGCACTCAATGATTGATTAACCCAATAGTCTCTTTTTTCTTTAGTAATACCGAGATAACTATCTCTAATACTCCAACTTAAGATGGGGCTTTGCAAACCAATAAGACCAATAGGAGCCTTATGATAACGATCCCAAATAATAAAACGCATTTGTCTTCCATAAGCCCTTTCATAAGGAAGGCTCCACCACACTAAATTCCACCAACGAAAAATCTTCTCATACTTTGACCCAGTTTTTACTTCTATAATCTGAGGATCAATCTTTTCGATATCCAAATTCTTTCCGTCAACCATATACTGCCTTACTAAATCAATGCTATCAATAATAAAATTCTCACTCCTGTTTATTCTTTCGGCTTTTGCAAAAACATGAGCATCTCTCTTTACTTCTATGCTATCATCTTTTAAAACAAAGCCATTGCTATTAACAATATAGCCTTGTTTAGTAAGAATAGATATAACCTTTTCTTTTAACTTTGCTTCAACAATTTTTGCCATAATTAAAGAAAAAATTAAAAAATTTCCTATCTTAATTTTACCTTTTTTATACCATTTTGTAAACCAAAAAATCAAGTTGATTTTTCGCTAATTTAGTGATAAATTATAGTTGACTACCCAATTTAAGTTCACAGAACAACAATCCGAAGGAAGACTGTCTGTCTTTTTATCTCGTTTTACGGATAAAGACGGGCAGTCAACCTCCATAAAGTGAACTGTACCCCATTTAGTAGACACTTTTAAACCCACTACCCACCCCCTTGGCTTTGAGCTAAAAGATGGTTTCTATACTCTACGGGGGTCATTCTGTTTTTCGACCACTGTTTTCTTTGATTATTATAGTATACCATATAATTATTAATTTTGAAATTTAATTCTTCAAATGTTTGACATAATCGATAATCGAGCTCATCTTTTAAATGACCAAAGAATGATTCAATTGGAGCATTATCAATACAACTGCCTTTACCGGACATAGACTGTTTCATGCCTATTTTATGTACAATTTTAATGTAATTTGGATTAGTATAATGAAATCCTTGATCGGAATGAA
>CAZNDY010000034.1:0-7376 GCA_964572055.1 uncultured Gammaproteobacteria bacterium | reverse complement strand
TATTTAAAGAGTCATTAGAATAAAAAAGCAAACCCAAAAGAGACACCATAACCAGTGTCATTATAGATCCAGCCAACAAAACCTCTACTCCGCCAAAGCCAGCTACTTTATTTTTTATTTTCTTTAACATAATTAATAATTAATTGTCCCCTTTTTGTTAATACTGACAACAACCTCCCTGTTGTTTGTCTTTAATTTAATTTCTCCCAAATTACTAGTCTCACCAAAAACTTTAGTAAAAACAATTTCATCTAAGCCTTCACTTAAAATATTTTTATTAACCTCTATAACATCATCATAATTAGTGTCTCGAGATAAATAATCACCTCCTTTAAATATAACAAAACTACTCTCTAAAATTTTAAGCCCCCAAGAAGAATCATCTTGGCTAGTAATAGATAAAATTTGAGCTCTTCTTAAAGAGCTAACTAAAACATCGGTTTTGTTATTAAGATCATCGCCACTCTTGGTAGATAAATAAACAGGTGAAACAATAGAAGCTGATAAAACAAAAATAGCTACAGTTAGAAAAATTTCCACCAAAGTAAAAGCTCTATTTTTTATTTTTTTTAAAACAAAAACCATTATAAAAATTAGTTAATATTACTTATTAAGCCATAAACCGGAAGTATAATAGCTAAAGCCAGAACAACAACACCGACCCAGACAAGTATCAAAAGAACAGGTTCTAAGATTGCTGATAAATTTCTAGTAGTTATATCTAATTTATCTTCATAATTTTTTCCTATTTTTAAGAGTATTTCTGGCAACTTACCCGACCTCTCCCCCACAAATATCATCTCTTGAACAGAGCTAGGAATTAATTTTTTTGATTTAGAAAAATTAGCAAAACTATCTTTTAAAGAAATGCCCTCAGAAACACTTTCTGATAAATACAAATAAAAATCACCATAAAAAGGGAATGGGCTAGCTTGATTTAAAAGTTTTAAAGATTCATTAATGGAAAATCCAGCTTGAAGCAAAGTACCCAAAATATAACCAAAACGAGAAAGCTCTGACTCTAAAACTAATCTTCTAGTACTAAAAAAATTAAATAAAAATTTTTGCCCAATAACTTTTGTTTTTTTATGAACAAAAACAAAGTAAAAAAAAGAAAAAAGTAATGTAAAAAATATTGGAAAAAATATCAATCCATAATTTCCAAAAAAAACACCGACTGAAATCATTATCTTGGTTATTAAGGGCAGTTCAGCCCCCAACTGCATAAAAACAACTGATAGTTTTGGCAATAAAAACCAGGCCATACCAGTTCCAATAACTAAAACCAAAAAAAGAACTAAACTAGGATACATCAAGGCTGAATAAACCTTATATCTAAAAAATTTTTCTTTTTGATGTTGCAAAGCTAAGATATTTAAATTTTCAACTAAATGACCAGAATTTTCTCCAATCATAATTAAAGATATGTCTCTTTTAGAAAAAATATTTGTTTTCTCAAATGATTGCCATAAAGAAAAACCACTATCAACACCTTCTTTAATATTTAAAACAATTTTTTTAAAATTATTATTATTGATTCCGGTCGACACTATGGAAAGAGACTCAGAAATGTTTATACCCGCCTCAACCAAAGTGGATAGGTTTTCTATTAAATAACCCTTTTTTGCACTTGAAATAATTCCCATAAATTTATAATTAAGGCAAGGCGACTCTTAACAAATCATCTAAAGATGTTATGCCAGTCTTAACCTTTTCCATGCCATCAGCAAAAAGAGATTTACATCCCTGTTTTTTAGCTAACTCCCAAATTTGTTTAGCTGACGGTCTGTTTAATATCAAATCTTGCAACTCTGGAGTATTTAATATTATTTCAAATATAGCTGTTCTTCCGTTATAACCTGTGTAGCCGCAAGACTCACAACCATGAGATTGATAAAAAATATTGTTCTCTTTTTTTAAATACTTAGCAATCTCTGGGTGTTCTTTTTTAAAATCATCTTTAGAAACAGAGACACTATAACGACATTTTTCACAAAGCTTTCTAACTAATCTTTGAGCAACCACAACCCTTAAAGTGGAAGCTAACAAAAAAGGTTCAATATTCATATCCAACAAACGAGCAATAGTGGTAGCGGCATCATTGGCATGAAAAGTTGATAAAAGCAAATGACCAGTCAAAGAAGCATTAACTGCCATCTCAGCTGTTTCCTCGTCTCTAATTTCACCCACCATAATAACGTCAGGATCCTGACGAACAATAGTTCTAAGTCCCTTTAAAAAAGTAAGGTTAGTAGCTTGGTTTACTTGAATTTGATTAATTCCTTTTACCCTATATTCTATTGGATCTTCCAAGGTTGTAATATTGACCCGAGGATTATTTAAAAGTCTAAGCAATGAATATAAGGTTGTTGTTTTACCAGAACCAGTTGGACCAGAAGTTAAAATCATGCCAAAAGGTCTTTGTATTTCTTTCCTCATTAAATCTCTGTCCTTTTTTTCTAGACCTATTTCATGCAAACTAAAACCCTTAATATATTTAGCCAAGATACGAATAGCAATTTTTTCTCCACCAACAACCGGCAAAATAGATAAACGCATATCAACTTCTTGTTTACCAAATTTATAGCTCATTGAACCGTCTTGAGCAGAATAATGTTCATCTATTCTTAATCCTCCCTGAACTTTAATGAAATTCAAAATATTGCTGTAATATTCATTAGATATTCTACCAGCTTCTTGCAACACACCATCAACCCTAAAACGAATAATAGTTTCTTTTCCTTGAGGTTCAAAGTGAACATCAGATGAATTATAAGCCAGGGCATCATTAAATATTTCATTAACTATTTCTTGAGCAACCTTTTTGCCGCCCTTAATAATATCACTAAACCTAGTTTTTAATGGCTTTTTATAAAAGTAATCTAAAGCAAAATCAATGTCCTCTGGCAAAGAATAAGAAACAGTTATATTTTCTACTGGAAATAATTCACCCATGCTTAAAAAAATATTTTTTGATTCTGTAGGATTGTCAGAAGTAAAAAACATTTTTTCTTCATCCTCTTTAGTAAAGATTAAACGATATTCCCTAGCTATTTCTTCTGGAAACTTTAAAATTTGTTCATAGGAAGGAAGATTGTTTTTTAAATCAAAATAATGAACATTTTCTGCTTCAGCCAAAGCTTGTCCTAATAATTTTTTAGTTAAAATCCCTTGATCTAAAAAATAATCAACAACCGAAGCTCCTTCGTTTATTGATTTTTTAGCCTTTTCTAAGTCAACTTTGGTTATATAATTTTGATTCAAAAGTATTTCCTGAACCTTATTGTCATCTAAATTCATAAGTTTATTTCTTGTTTTTATTTTTTATCTTTGTAGTATTTTTGTGGCTATCTTTTGTTTTTATAATTTTATCTGTATTTGTTTTTTGAGAATTATTTTTTAAAAAATCACGAACATAATTAACTATTTCAATAATCCCTACATCCGATTTTATAAAATACTTTAAAACTCCAAAAGCTTGAACTTTTTTTAAATCATCTTCTTGCCCCAAATTAGAAGTAATAATAATTGGAACTTTATTTTTAGCTTGTTGTAATTTAAGAAGAACATCAAACCCACTCATATTAGGCATAACTAAATCTAAAAGCATTAAATCAAATTTATCTTTTTTTAAACAATCTAAAGCCTCCTGTCCGTCAAAGGCAGTTCTTGTTTTAAAGCCAATACTAGAAAGCTTTAGCTCTAAAGCTCTGGCTAGTGGCCTCTCATCTTCAACTATTAAAATTTTTTTAGACTCAAGAATCATAAACAGGAAGAATCCTATTGATTAATATAAAAAGCCTTAGCAATAGATATTAATTCTTCAGTTATTTTGATGTGTCGTTCCTCATCTTTAAGTATTTTTTCAACTATTTTTTTATCTTTTTCATCATCTAAAACCTCTAATAAATCACGACACAAGTCACGAGCACGAATTTCACTATCTAAACCTTTTTCTAAATTAAGCAAAATACCCTCCTGACTCATTGAACATTGATTAAAATTCATATGTTTAGATTAGTTTTCGTATTTATCAATAACGCTATTTATTAATAACTTATGAGCCTTAGACTCATCTCTTAAAGTCTTCATGCCATCACTAAAAAAAACACGATTATCTTCAGAAAAGCAGTTTTCGATACCCAAATCTATTAATGTTTAATAAAGCCAAATAAGTTGATTTTCGGTTTCCTCTTCAGCTCTAAGCTCAGACAAAACCTTTTTTCTTTTTATTTTTTTATCTTCTTCATTCATAAAAAAATGAATTAATTTTAGGCTAAACAAAGAAAAACTTTGTTCAAATTTATAATACAATAATAACATAAAATAAAAAAAACGACAAATAAAACTGCCGTTTTTTTAAATCAAAGGTTTTATGACTTAAGCACGCCAACAACCTTTCCAGCCACTGAATAAAATTCCTGATCGTCCCTATGAATATAAATAGGGTCATAGCTAGAACTCGACTCCGAGAATAAAATAATCATCCCCCTTTCCTTGTCCTCTTTGAATTTTTTAATATTAGCCAGACCATCAATAATAGACAAAACATAATCACCATTTTCTGGATGTTTTTTTTCAGAATCAACCAAAACATAATCCCCATCGTTAATAGTTTCGCCATTTACCAAGGCCTTGTTCATAGAATTGCCCTTAGCCCTTACTACAAAAATATTTTTCTTATTAGCAATTATCCTAGGAGAAACTTTCAAATAACCTTCTACGTGATCGTCAGCAAAAGAAATAGCTTCGCCGCAATTAGCTGATCCAAAAATTGGTAAAGATATTAAACCAGAAGAAGATTTATTATTATTTTCAGTAATCCTCTGATATTTACCATTTTCACTCCTAAAAACACCTTTTTTAACTAATTGCTGTAGATGATGCTTTATTTTTTGAGGATTTTCTCTGCCCTCACCAATAGCTTCTCCTATATCTCTGAGCGTCATGTTAAATATATCAGACTTGGAAGATAGATTTAATAACTTCTTTTGTAAATCGTGCATAAAACAATGGTTTTAATTGTTATATTTATATATTAAAGCTATTTTACAATCTTGTCAAGGTTTTTTGTCAAACTTATCCACAGCTCTTGACAAGTTTTACTTATTGACAAACTTTTTT
Organism: uncultured Gammaproteobacteria bacterium; assembly: GCA_964572055.1. GTDB lineage: Bacteria > Patescibacteriota > Patescibacteriia > Patescibacteriales > UBA12465. The sequence continues at coordinate 2,252 of CAZNDY010000034.1, read as the reverse complement.
TTATTTACTAAAATAAGACTATAAAAAATATTAATTTAAAAACTTCTAATAATTAAGATTAAATCTAATTATTAAAAGTTAACAAACAAATGGATAAGCAAGTAATAATCAAAGGCTTCGCCTTTCGAGGAAAGTTCCCTGTCAATTTTTCCTTTGATAAAAAACCAGGAGTTTACATTGTTGCTAATCCCAAAAATAAAATTGCCGATATCGGTGAAACTGAAAATTTAAAAGAGAGAATATCTCTTTACAGAAAAAATAAAGGTTGGAGTGTTTGGTTCTGTAACGAAGAAAGTCAAAGAGCTAGACAAAAGATAAAAAGATTTATTGCTGAAAAATATCAAATGGCACAAGTTTAAACTTTTAAAAAATTTTCACCAAAAATAAAAAAAGACCTTTAATGCTAAAGGTCTTTTTTTATTTTTTCAAAACTTATTTTTTTCCCTTTCTAAATCCATTAAAAGAAGAGGTTTTTTTGTAAGAACTTGAACTTCTAGCTCCATTTGTTGATTTCTTAAATCCAGCACCTTTATAAACCTTGCTTTTAGACTTACTAGAAGAAAATCTATTTCTAGAATAGGATTCACTCTTAGATGAAGATCCACTGGAAGGTTTAAACCTTGAAAAATCATTTTTTTCTGGTCTTTTAAATTTAGAAAATTGTCTATTTTTAATTGGTTTAGAGTCTAGCGAAAAACCACTATCAGACTCTCTACTGGTAAACCCAGACTTTTTATTGTTAGAAAATAAGGCCTGATTCTGCTTAAATCTTTTAAAAGTTGTTCTTGATTTTAGCAATCTATTCTCACCTGATTTTCTCTTTTCAGCAAATGACCTTCTTGGACTAGAATTATTATTTCTATTAAAACTTGCAAATCTAGAAGAATTTATATTTTTTATACTAGTACTTTTCTCAGGCAAAGACTTTAATGAACCAATTTTTAACAATGGCAAGCTCTTTCTGATTAAGCGTTCTATTCTTTGAATCTCTCTTCTTTGGTGAGGTAAAGCAAAGGAAATTGCTTTACCGCCCTTTCCGGCTCTAGCGGTTCGACCTATACGATGAACATAGTCTTCAGAATTATCTGGTAAATCAAAGTTAAGAACCAATTGAATATTATTAATATCCAAACCACGAGCAGCCACATCAGTAGCAACCAATATTCTTTTAGTTCCATTCTTAAAAGAAGTTAAAGATGTTTTGCGTTGATTAAAGGATAAATTAGAGTGAATTTCGCTAACCTGATGACCCGCGTTTCTTAATTTTTCAGTTAAATTAGTAGCACCATGCTTAGTTCTAACAAAAATTAAAACCAAGTTTTTATAATCTATTAATATTTTTTTTAAAGTTTCTAAACGATCATTTTGGTGAACCAAATAAATTTCCTGATCAATCAGCTCGGCCGTTGTTCCCGCTGGAGCTACTTCTATTTGAAGCGGTGTTTTTAAATATTTTTCAGCTAACTTAATAATCGGAGCTGGCATGGTAGCCGAGAAAAGTAATGTTTGACGACTATTTGGTGTTAATTTGATTATCTCTTCAATCTGAGGAGCAAAACCAAGATCAAACATCATATCAGCTTCATCTAAAACTAAAACAGAGACATCATCTAAATGAACTGTTTTTCTCTTATAATGATCTAATAATCTACCTGGAGTAGCAATTATAATTCGAGGATTATATTTTAAGCTATATATTTGGCGATTAATCGGCTCACCACCAATCAAAGATATAGTTCTTAAACCAGACCTTAAACATATTTTTCTTAAACTTTCTTCAACTTGAGTCGCTAACTCTCTAGTAGGCAACAAAACCAAGGCTTTAGATTTGTTTTTAGACAATCTTTCAACCAAAGGAATACCAAAGGCTAAAGTTTTTCCAGTTCCAGTTTGAGCAATACCAATTAAATCCTTGCCAGTTAAAGCTACAGGAATAGCCTTAGCCTGAATAGGGGTTGGAATTTCTAAACCATTTTTTTCTAAAAGAGATAAAATCTCTGATTTTATATTCAAGTCCTTAAAACTTGAAACATTGTTTTTTTCTTTTTTTAACATAAATAAAGTAACGAAAGAGATGCTTCGTCACTTAAAAAATGACAAAAAATGCAAGTCCTATAAATAATCATAATATAACAATATCATTGCCTAATGAAATAAGCAATAAAAATAAAAAACCCAGAAAAATTAATTTCGGGTTGAGTAGTCCAAATACTTTCAAATTTTTTGTTCGATAGTCAAAACACACTCACTTA
>CAZNDY010000033.1:0-8027 GCA_964572055.1 uncultured Gammaproteobacteria bacterium | reverse complement strand
TTAAGTTCTGCTTAACCTTTGGATCAAATTGGTTTAATCCTAATCTCGACAGCCTGGGAGGAGTGTTCTGGAACACATCAACTGCCGACGATCCAAACGAGCAAATTTGGCAATTTAACATTATCGGTTCTTCTGGGGTTATGACTTCTTGGGATGGAGTGACAATTTCTCCCGCCGGAGAAAACACTATGCCCGGAAAAATAAACGATGGCTTGATTGGATTCACCATTAACAACCAAGTTGGAGGTGATGAAAGTTTAACTATCTATGTTAAATCACCCGATTCGAACGAGTTTCGTTATGCATCAGATTCAATCTCACACTCCACCATTCCTGCCGAATTAACAACTTTACAGTTGGAGGGAGTGGTCGGTTTCGATGATTGGAAACAATGTGTGATTCCCAGAGATCAAATTAAAACATACCTTTGGTTTCACTTTGGTAAAACCATTACTGGTGTTTACACTCGCAGCACTGCTTGTGACGAATCAAGTCTATTTATCGCAAGTCAACTAGCTTTCCGAGTGATGGGATAATGGGATAAAAAACCCAAAACAAAAAAAACAAAAAGCCCTTATTTTCTAAGGGCTTCTTTTTTTATCAAATATTTTATTTAATAATATAGAAGTCTCTATCTTTAACAATATTACCATTAATCATAAAACCAGCCGCTTTTTTATGACCACCTCCACCTAAAAAAGAAGCTAAATAAGCAACGTCAATTTTTTCAACATTTTCCCCAGAACCAACCCTCAAGCTTCCTTTTATTTTTCCTTTCTCCTCTTCTCTTAAAAGCAAAAAAGTCTTAGCATCAGACAAGCTGCTCATAAAACCAACTATATCACCAAAAACATCACTACCTAAAGCATTAGTTGATTCTTTAAAAAAACGTAGATTATCATAAGTTAATACCGAAAAAGCAATGTTATACTTTTTATTTATTTTAAGATTAGCTAAGGCCATGCCCCATAATTTCATTTCCCAAAAATTTTTATTACGCCAAGTATTTTGCAGTAATTTAGGAAATTGAGCTCCCAAACTCATCATCTCTGAAGCTATTTTTAATGTCTTGTCACTAACTGATGAATATAAAAAATTACCAGTATCAGTCAACATTCCAGCCAAAATACAATTAGCCACATCACGATCTATTTCAACTTTATTTTCTTTTAAAAAATAATATAAAAGTTCGGTATTAGATGATAATTGAATTTTAATTTCAATATCAGCATAAGAGCCAACTTTAACATGATGATCTATTTCAACAACTTGAGTATCTAACATCAAATCTTTAATATTTTTAATTTCTTCAGCTAAAAAAGTCCTATCTAAAGAACCACAATCCAAAGTAATAACAATATCAAAAAATTTTAACCAATCATCACCAAGCTCTTGCTCTTGATTGTATTTAAGCTTAACAAGATTTAATAATTCATCTTTGCTAGAAATAATATTTTCAAATCCAGGCAAAAAGTAATAATCATCGGTTTTTTTTTCGGCCAAAGCTAGAAATTCCTTGCCCATACTTTTAAAAATTTCAATAAAAACACCCAGAGAAGAAAGGGCATCAACATCTGGATTGATGTGGGAAACTAAAAGAACCCTATCAGCTGAAAGGATTCTTTGCCAAGCTTTAATAAAATTTTGTCGATCAATATCGGAAATCATATTTTTCTAATTTCTTTCCTCTTCTATTTGTTTAAAAGCATCGTCCAGCTTACTGGCCACCTTAAAACCATCATCAATCGCCCAAAACATTTTTGGAACTCTAACTAAACGAGCTCTTTCTTTTAACACCCTAGACAAATGACCAGTTTTAGATCGAAGTCTTTTAAGAGCTGTACCCGAAAAATTATCTGGTAAAATTGAAACAAAAACTTTAGCCGTGGACATGTCAGATGAACACCTTACTTCTGAAATAGTAATTAAAAAATTAGGAGCTTCAACTTCGCTAACTATTATTTCAGCTAAATAATGTTTTATTATTTCGTTTAATTGTTGTGATTTAGACATATTGCTTATTAAATATTATAGAATTATAGCATTTTATATAATTCTATTCAAGACAGACAAATTTATTTAAAATAAACAAAAAAGATCTTTTCGAGGAGATCTTTTTTAAGAAATCATAAAGAATCAAAAAGAATTAATCGGAAATATAAATATATCCTCCAGATTGAACTACAAAAATTTTATTATTACTTATATAACTGCTATTCCAATAAGCCAAGCCTAAATCGGTTTGTTCTTCCCATGTGTCTCCGTAATTACTAGAGACGTAAAAATAAGTGCCGACTCCTGTTCCAAAAGTATCTCTAAAGGCTACTATTTTTTTGCCATCAGGAGACATTGCTATTCCACGCCATCCAGTAGAAGTTCCCAAAGAAACAATATCATTCCACGTTAAACCAAAATCAGATGACAATAAAACATATCTGTTAGAATCGTTAGATTGAGTAACAACTATTTTTGAACAATCTAACGAACAAGCCATTTTAGTAGCATTCAAGAGGCCGGATTTGATTGTTGTCCAAGTTGCACCAAAATCATAAGATGCATAGATTGTTGAACCATCAGAAGCAAATATTTTTGACCCGTCGGAAGAAGAAACAATTGATTGCCAATTTCTTGATCCTGATAAAATTCTTTCTATCCAAGTCACCCCATAATCATCAGAGGTATATATGTAACTACCATTGGTCCCAGCTGCTACTAATTTTGATCCATCAGACGAAGAAGATAGAGCATTCCACCATCTTAAACCAGCCGAAACTCTTTCTGTCCAGGTGACCCCTGAATCGGATGAAGTATAGATATAACCACTAATCGTAACTATTGCTGCAAGCTTTGTACCATCAGAAGAAGACGTTATTGTTTTCCAATTTCTCGATCCAGCCGAAGTTCTTGCTATCCAAGTTGCCCCGGAATCAGAAGAAGTATAAATATATCCACTAGAAACTGTAGCTGCTAATTTTGTACTATCAAAAGAAGAAGCAATAGAAACCCAATTTCTTGTGGTATCATTAGCAACTTCATTCCATGATATTTTACCACAATAAAAAGGTGCTATACCGCCAGGAGTAAGGCATTTGTTACCACTTTCTAAATCAGCCACATCTTTGCCTAAACAAAACTTTATATTATAACTTGAACCATTATCGGTTGGAATGTAAATATAATCATCGGAAGAACAGTTACCATCAGACACCGTTGGTGCTTCTGGAATTTGAGCCATAAAAACAAGACCTTCAGTTGAAGAACCAATCATGCCCTCGCTCCACTCATCTGTCGTGGGATATCTGCCATATTCATTGGCAAACAACTCTAAAGCCGTATGAAGCTGTTTCATGTCAGCCACTCTTTTACTATCACGAGCACGAGAACGAGCTTGTTGAAGAGCTACGACTGCTAAAGTGGCCAATATTCCAATAATAGCTATCACCACTAACAACTCGATAAGAGTAAAACCTCTTTTTTTTGACTTAAACATAATGTTTAACTTATTTTAAAAATATTATTATTTAAAAAAATTTATTTGATTCCCTTTTACAAAAAACCATTTTATTAAACTGGTAAATCGTCTATCGACTCCTCTTCTTCTTTATAAAAATGCAAAGTATCCCCTATTTGAATTAATGGTTTTCCTTCGTACCTCAAACCACACTCTTGCCCTTTATCAACAAAATTTACGTCTTGCTTTCCTGACTGCAATTTATCTATTTTACCTTTATCAATAAATTCCTCTTCACGCCAAATTTCTAATAAAGAATTTGACTCCACTTGACCATCAACAACTTTACCTCCAACAATCTGAGAATCATTTTCAGTTCTGAAAATAGCCAAAACTTTTAATTTTCCAATATCTCTTCTAATTATTTGAGGTTTGTAAATATTTTTCATTTCCAGTTTAACATGTTTAATTAAATCATAAATAATACTGAAAATATTTATTTTAATATTTTTTTCTCTAACCAAATCCTCTGTTTGTGGTTGAAGCTTAACATTAAAACCAATTATTTGAGCATTAGAATCTTCAGCTCTTTTAATATCTCCTTCGGCAATATTTCCCAAGCCTTTATGTAATATTTTAACCTTTATTTTTTTGGTATTAACTTTCATCAATGACTCTTCTATAGCCTCGGCTGATCCCAAGAAATCAGCCTTGATTATTAAATTTAATTTTAAAGAACCATCATCGATGCTCTCAGTTGGTGCAATTGTTTGTCTGTCAGATTTTGATTTGGCAGCCATTTTTCTCATTTTTACTTTTTCTCCCTCGCCCACCTCCAAAATATCTCCAACCTCTGGTAATGTTTTTAAGCCTAAAACTCTAGCCGGAGTAGATGGTCCAGCGCCTTCGATAGTCTCTCCCTTGTAATTTTTTAAAGCTTTAACCTTGCCATAAATAACACCATTATAACATAATTGATCACCTACATTTAAAGTTCCATTTTGAACTAAAACAGTGGCCACTGGACCAGCACCCTTATCAACATTAGATTCAATTACTGTTCCAACAGCACTAGATTCAGGATTAGCCTTTAAATTGGATGACTCCATTTCAGCCGACAAAAGAACCATGTCCAAAATATCATCTATTCCTTGTTTTTCTAAAGCTGAAACTGGAACACAGACTGTTTTTCCTCCCCAATCTTCAGGAACTATATTTAGTTTCGAAGATAAATCTTGTTTAGTACGATTAATATCAGCCTCTGGTTTATCAATTTTATTAATAGCAACAATAAAAGGAATCTTAGAAGCTTCAATAATTCTAAAAGCTTCAACGGTTTGTGGCTTAACCCCATCATCAGCAGCAACCACCAAAATAGCAATATCAGCCACCTTAGCTCCACGACTACGCATAGCAGTGAAAGCCTCATGACCAGGTGTGTCAATGAAAGTAATTTTTTGATTTTTTCTAACAACTTGGTAGGCACCAATATGCTGAGTAATGCCACCTGATTCTCCGGCCACAACATTAGCCTCTCTAATAGCATCTAATAATTTTGTCTTACCATGATCAACATGGCCCATAACTACCACAATAGGAGCTCTTTCTAATAATTTTTCTTTTTTTTCTTTGGCAATAGACTCAGCCAAAACTTCTCGACCGCCAGTATTATCTTTTTTATCTTCCCCCTCACTTTTTAACGAGACATCCAAATTTAAACCGGCGCCAATAATTGCCGCTGTATCAAAATCAATTTTTTCATTCATAGAAACAAAGACACCGTTTTTCATCAATTCTTTTAAAACAATATTTATTGGCAAATCAGCAATTAGAGATAATTCTTTAACAGTAATAAATTTATTTATTTCTACCTTCTTTATTTCTTTTTCAACTGAATCTTCCTGCTCTTTTTTCAAAGCCTCTTCAGCCTCCCTCTTTTTTTCAATTTGAGCCATAAAAACCGGCCAATTTTTAATAATTTTTTTAGCAATCATTTTATCAACTTTGATTGCTTTTTGACCAATATTAAAACCCATTTGAGGAAGCAAATGGCGTAATTCATAGGGAGAAACCTTTAAAATACGAGCTAATTCAGTTACATTCATTTATTTATATTTAAATTATTATAAATCAAAAGGAAAAAAACCAATTTCACTTAGTTTACAGCTATTTTATAACATTTTATGCTTTTAGTCAATTAAAATAAGTTTTTAAAATAAAAAAAGAGGATTATGATAATCCTCTGCATTTAAAAATCATCTTTAAAAATACCCAAATAATAAGGGTCAAAATTTATTTCAAGAAATAAGCCGTCAACAAAAAATTTGTCAAAATCATGAGCAGTCCTGCGATAAACCAAGCTTATAAAATTATTTCTAGATTTGTTTTCTTTTGATTTATTGAAAGAAAAGCCCAGACCACAACCATAATAATATTGCTGATCTAAAAGAATTTCATTTTTTTTTATTCCGAAAGAAAGCAAAGGCGAAAAACCAAATTTACCAAAATTAACCTCATAAAGATTAGCCGCCGAATTAAAGTCAAAGAAAAAATTATCTAAATGTTCACTCTTTTCTAAATATTGAAGTAAAAAAGAACAAGAGCTTCGATTAAAAAAATTATTTTCTCTTTGAAATAAAAAGTTAAAATCAAAAAAAGCACCAAATCTTTGAATTAATTTATTACCAGCAAAACCAAGTTCTTCAATCTCAAAAAAAGTAGCTTCTTTTATCATGCCAAGAGAAGCATTTCCGAAAGAAAGTCTAGAAGTGACACCGATCAACATTTTGTTTAATGATACTTTTTGATAATAATCTTGGCCATCAACGGTGCACGGAAAAGAAACATTCGCCTGAGTGCTTGTAACGGTTGGCCCAAGAAGCAAGCCTTTATAGAGAAGATTAAAACTCCAAGAATTGAAGCTACCAATACTAGTCATCGCATTTTTTTGACCAAAATTGTTATTTTGGTAAACATCAAATATCTGAAATTTCATGTCCATTAAAGTTTTGTCGCAACAATCAAACTGTTCTTGCGCAAAAATATTGACAGAAAGAAAATAAAAAATTAAAAAAAGATTTTTTTTCATGGTTAAAAGTTTTAAGTTTTTAAAGGGCAATTTTCTAAAGACTATAACATAAAAAAATAAAAAAATCAATTCTCAAATAAACCTAATTTCTTTTAGTAAATTCACAGCCGCAATATTTCTGACAATAAAAACCCTTTTCCTTGGCTAATCTGTTAGATTTTTTTGATAAATCTACCTTATTAAAATCTAATTTAATAAATTTCAATTTTTTTTCTAAAGAAATTTTATTAGCCAAGACTTTGATTCTTTCGTCGTCTTTATAAGGACTAACCAAAAGGGTGGAGTAAAAAATATTAATACCCAATTTCTTTGCTTTTAAAGCAGTTTTAAATAAACGATCTTGGTAACAAATAGTACAGCGTTTTCCCTTCTCTGGCTCTAATTCTAAGCCTTTAATTTTTCTTAACCAATCACCATGTTGGTAAGGCTCAACTTCTAACTTCAAACCAAACTCTTTACTCATTATTTTTACATAATTTAACCTTCTATTAAATTCTTCCAAACTATCAATATTAGGATTATAAAAATATAAAGTTATATCAAATTTCTTTAACAAAATATCAGAAATAAGACTAAGCCCACAAGGCGCACAACAGATATGAAGTAATAATCTCTCTCTTTTATTTTTTTTATTTTCCAAATAATAAAGAAAAATAATTAAAAAAAACATTAAAAAAAGCAAAAAGGCTAGGGCTAAAAATTTACCCTTACTTTGCAGAAACAATCCAGACAAACCAAAAATTGCCGAAACAAAATAAAAGAAAAAAACTGCTTGCTTTTGACTTAAGCCTAAATCAATTAATCGATGATGTAAATGTTTTCTATCTGATGCCTTAAAAGGGTTTTTACCTGAAAAAGTTCTTCTAATAATTGTCCATAAAACATCCAAAGCTGGAAGACCAATAACCAAAAGGGCTATAGCAATTTTTCCGCCAGAAATAATTGCCAAAACTCCCAAAACATAACCCAAGAAAAGAGAACCACTTTCTCCTAAAAATATTTTAGCTGGATTAAAATTAAAAACTAAAAAACCACAAAGAACAGTAAAAAATAAAAAAGAAGCCAAAGCAATATCTGGCTGATAATATTTATCGCTAATAGTAAATAAAAATATAACTAAGGCACCAATAGCTGAAACACCCGAAGCTAGACCATCTAAACCATCGAGTAATTTAGTGGTGTAAGTCATCCCCAATAACCACAAAAAAATGATAGCTGAACTCAAAAAAGTAGAAAAATAAAGAAAGCCCCCGAAAGGATTGCTTATTTTTTCAATATTAACGCCACCCAAGATAACTGCTATTGAGGCTAAAGCTGGCCAAATTATTTGCCATTTAGCTGGTAAGTTATATTTATCATCCAAAACACCGCCAATCACAATAAAAACAGCTCCAATAAAAAATCCCAACCAATGAGAAAGCTCTAAATTGCCAGATAAAAGATCTTCTTTAAATATGAATAAACCTAAAAAATAAGCCAAAAAAACAG
>CAZNDY010000032.1:0-8555 GCA_964572055.1 uncultured Gammaproteobacteria bacterium | reverse complement strand
GTTCAATGAGTAGTGTTAGAAATTGGGATAAAACAAGTAACGCTACTTTGTATGCCAAGTGGACATCATCGACAGTTTGTTCTATAGCATACAATAGTAATGGTAGCACAGGAGGAAGTCTTCCAACAACACTCCCAACTGTTTATGATTGTGGGGAAAACGTTGTACTTGCCACTAATTCTGGAAACCTCAGTAAGACTGGCCATACATTTAGCGGTTGGAATTCTTCTCCTAATGGAACCGGAACTCACTACAACGCTGGTGCAACACTAAACAATATATCTTCTGCTATAACTTTATATGCTGAATGGACAGCTAATACTTATTACTTAAACTTTGACTCTCAAGGAGGGAACTCAATTGGATCAAAAACAGTAACATATGGATCTATGGTTGGACTTCTCGCTACTCCAATAAGATCAGGTTATACTTTTGGTGGCTGGTACACAAACACAAACGGCGGTGGTACAGCCTACACCGGAACAACTATTTACAATTTTCCTGGAAATACAACTTTATACGCCAAATGGAGCCCTACTTATATTTTAACTCTAAACTTCACCCCTCTTTATCCTTCAAATAATATCAGAATCAGTGTTAATAATAATCAATACATTTGTTATAGCTACGAAGATACTTGTTCTTATAATATTACGGGAGGAACCGAAGTAACTCTATATACAATCGCCCCATATCCGTATAAATTCAACTTCTATGAAAATGTTTGTATAGGCAAAACTAATCCTACCTGTTCATTTATCATTAATAACAATATGGAGGTTACTTCTCATATTGGCTGTGCAGCTGAAAATGTACAATGTTGGCAATAAATAATATAAATAATAAACCTTTTTACAATATAACTATGTTTAAAAAAATAACAAAAATTTTTATATTTCTACTTTTTTTAGGGTTCTTAATAAAAAGCCCTTCTTTTGTTTTTAGTCAAACAGCTGAATTAGACCAAGAAATCAAAAACTTAAATAATCAAATTGAAGGTCAAAGAAAACAATTGGAAAGTATTCAAAATCAACAAAAACAATATGCCTCATTAATTAAGAAAAAAGAACAAGAGCAAAGCAGCTTAAAAGATCAGCTAGAAATTTTAGATGACAGAGCTAACATGGTTGAATTAGAAATAGAAGGAGTAAAACTAGAGGTAAGCAAAAATAATTTAGAAACAAAAAAAATAGCCATTGATATAGACAACAATAACAAAACAATAGAAAAAGAAAAAAATCATATTTCAAATTTATTAAAACTTCTTTATAAACAAAATAAAACAACACCAATAGAGATAATTCTTTTAAACAACTCTTTAACTGATTTCATTAATCAAGTAAAATATTTAGAAAACACTAACGATGAACTTAGTAAGAGTCTAACATCTTTAAAGGAATTAAAAGAACAATTAGAAAAACAAGAAGGGATATTAAAAGAAAAAGAAAAAAAATTACAAGAACTAAAAACTGAATTAGAAAAAAAACAAATCATACTGCAAGGAGAGCTAGAAAATAAAGAATTTCTTTTAGACGAAACCAAAAAATCAGAACAAGAATATAAAAAATTATTAGAATTAGCCAAAAGAGAGCAAGACAGAGCCGCCTCTGAAATATCAGAATTAGAAAGAACAGTTAGAGCTAAGATAGCTGAAAGACAAAAAGTTGGAGATAAAGATGTTAATGTTTTTAGTGATAGTGGCTTTGTTTGGCCAGTAACAAAAAATGTTATTACAGCCACCTTTCATGACCCTTCTTATCCCTTTAGAAGAAGTATAGGGGAACATTCTGGCGTTGACATTAGATCGGCACAGGGAAACACATTAAAAGCAGCAGCTTCTGGTTATGTAGCTCGTGTTAAATTTAACGGAACAACTGCTTATTCCTACATAATGATAATCCATGGTGATGGTTATTCTACTGTCTATGGTCATGTTTCAGGAGTAAATGTAAAAGAAGATGATTATGTTGTTCAAGGACAAATAATAGGGAAGACAGGTGGAGCACCCAGAACAATTGGCGCGGGAGCATTTTCAACCGGACCTCACCTTCATTTTGAAATAAGAAAAGATGGAATTCCAATAGACCCAGAACCATTATTACCTTAATTAAAAAATAAACAAATCTCATAAATCCAAATTATAATTTAAAAAAAATTATTGATTTTATTTATTTTTTTTATTATCATTTTAAAAAGAAGTTAAACTACTTAATCATGTTTTTATTTTCCAAAAAAATACATCATTTTCTTTTTTTATTTGTTTTTTTGTTTTTTCCTTTTTTATTAATGGCATCCCCTGAATCATTTAACATAAACGGAAATGATTCAGATGCGATAGCTATTCGTGTAATACCAAATCCAGAAAATTATGACATAAACCAATGGTATAGATTACAAGGATTCACTGGTTCTCCTCAACAAATAATAATTGATGGCTATAAAGCGATTAGAGATGGTCGAACTATTTATGTTTCGGCTTCTAACGTTGATTTACTAGAAAATAAAATATACTTTAATGTTTATTTGATTTCTTATAATCAAGAAGCGGATGATAACACGGTTGATATTTTTGGCAAAATTATTAAAAATTTAAAATTCAACACCAACTTAAAAGATTACACTGGTTATTGTAGTATATCAAGCATGGTTTGTAAAAAAGATTCTGATTGTCCGAGTGACTATACTTGTGGCTTTAATACTTATGGAAAAAATCGTTGCATTATTAAAGATGGTGTTTATAACAATGAACCCTTAAAAAAAACTCCTTGTAAAATTGACTCCGATTGCCCAACTAGTCTTTTTTGTGATAGCCTCCAGGCAAGCATAACAAGAGACATGGATAGAATCAGAAAACTAGATTCTATTAAAAATGCTCTAGAAAGATATAAAAATATAAATGGATTTTATCCAATATTGAGATCAGGAACCTATATACCTCACCTAGCCATATCTTCTTGGCCTAGTTGGCAGTCAACCTTTCTAAATCAACTAAATATTGCCAATATATCAGATTCAATAAATACAATTGGATCTTGTTTTGATGTTAATAGTGAATTTAATTTAAAAACTTGCTGGGAGCCAAATAAAAAAATTTTTATAAGCACGGAAGAACCTATAACCTCTTTTAACTTTGCTTTGCCTAATTATAGTAATGTTTTTTCTTATGTAGTTGACTCCGAAGGAGAAAGTTTTCAACTATATTCTTCTATGGAAACTTTTGATTACTACTTAAAAGATTTTACCTTTCCTTCTGGTCAAAAAATGTCAGACATAAGCCCCCCTTATATATATAGAAACCCTTACTTTACAAAAATAGAATTAAGCGGCAATAGCGGCAAAATTTTTGAAGGATATATTGGAGCTGAAGATCCCAAAAACGAGGAACTAACCTGGGACCTATTTAATTGCGTTGATGGATTGTCTCTTTTTAAAGATGGGGAAATAATCGAAGACTATAAATGCACAGATAATGATTGGTCTACCTGGGACTTAGGAACTTGGCCACAAAAAAAATATATTCAAGACAATACTTTATTTTTAAAATCTGAAAAAGCTGGAAATTCTACACCTATAAACTCTAATATAGTTCAAGAAAAAACAAAAGAATATATAATCGGAGTATCCATCAAAAATAAGTCTGGATTTGAAACTAAAATGAATATTCCTATTTATATTAAAAATAAAAATCCATTTATTCAATCTAATAATATTTATGAGCACAATCTAAGCACATACAACGATTTTTCTTTTGATTTAAACATTTCAGATAATAATGACATTGAATCTTTATGGTTATGTTATCTTGGTTCAGGTGCTAATACTTCCACTAATTGCATAAACACTTGGAATTTTTTACCAGGAGATTTTAGTTCTAAAGATTTTTTTGGCAATAATCTTTTTTATAATAAAATAAAAGCTGATTTTTATTTGGAAAATAATATATACAAAATAAGTATAAAAAATAAAAACTCACCATACAAAGGTGATTTTAATTCCAGCCACATAAGTGATCATAAATTTAGGGTTTTTGCTAATGATGGTTATGGTGCTTCAACCCAAAAAGATTTTATAATTAAATTTACCTCTTCAAAACCTGAAATATTTTTTGATTGTCCAAAATCAGTTATTTTAGGAAATGATTATAATTGTAAAATTTCCTCAACTAAACCGAACGAAACTATCGTCACAACCAACATAGACATAGAAACACCTCCAAGTTCTGATAACTTTTTAAAATATGAACTATCAAATAATTTAGTTTATGGACTGCCAATAAATGATAATCACTTAGGCTCTTATAAAATAAATGCAAATATCAGAAACGAATTTAACTTAAGCGATTACAATAGCCATGTTTTTAATGTATATACAGCACCTAAGCTTGCGACATACGACACAGAAGAAAAAGATATCAACCCCTATTCCTTTGTTTGCAAAGGTTTGGTTTTAAGTTCTGGGCATAATTCTAATAACGGTTATAGAGGCTGTATAGTTAATGAAAACCCAGAAAGTTTAAGCATTTTATCAGCCCATGACTGTCAATCTAAATCTTATTGCGCTGGAGAATCTGGAGTTGGAGATAATTTTCCAATAGAAAATAATCTCTTTGGCTTAAAAAGAAATACAAAAAATTACTACAGAGTCTTTGCTATAAACGAAGCTGGAATAGGTTATGGTGATATTAAAAGTTTTCAAACAAAAGCCACCGAACCAAAATTAAACATTTTTAATCCTTCAATATCGAATCTTAATATTAATTTAAAATCTAACATAACAGATGACGGAGGCGCTCTTCTACATTCAAGAGGATTTTTTTGGTCAAAACTTGAAAATATTAATATACCACCAATTGTTTGTTCTTTAGAAAATTCTTGTTGGGTAGAAACAAGTAATTCAATAGGTGAATTTTCAAAATTAATAGATATCAGTAATTTCAATCAAGGAGAAGATTATTATTTTAAATCTTTTGCTATAAACAGAGATAACAATACTCCTAATAGAGAAATAATTGGTTTTAGTAATGTTATTCCTTATCATGTTCCGATAATTCCAAGTATTTCAAATATAATTGTTTCTGATATTACCAATAATTCTGCTAAAATATCAAGTAATTTAAATAATCCTGAAAATCTTAATATAGAAGAATGTGGTCTTATTTATTCGTCTGATCCTGATATAAATTCAGACGATCCTAAAATAAAAACGAATAATTGCTCTGAACAATTAAATATTAACTTACTAGAACTAAGTGAAGATTCTGTTTATTACTTTAAATTTTATATTTCTGGTGACTTTGGTGTTGTTTATAGTTCTGAAAACAATTTTAAAACTAAAAAATTTTTATATGTAAAATACAACGGAAATGGCAATACTTCAGGGATACCCCCTTCAACAATCAATGTTTACCTTGGAGATGACTTTGTTATAAGTGATAAAAATAATTTAGACAAGACAGGATATTCATTTTCCTCTTGGAATGACTCTTCAGACGGCCTGGGTAATAATTTTATTGTTGGAAACTCCTATAAAGCAGAGAGCAATTTAAATCTTTACGCTAAATGGACTGCTAATACCTACACTTTATCTTTCAATGCTCAAGGGGGAACAGTAAGTCCTACATCTAAATCAGTAACTTATGCTCAAGCAGTTGGTACGCTACCGACTCCAACAAGAAGTGGTTACACTTTCTCTGGTTGGTTTACCTCTAGTACTGGTGGAACTCAATACACCTCTTCAACTGTCTACACTCAAACAGTTGGATTAACCTTGCATGCTAGATGGACTGCTAATACTTACACTATAACCTTCGATAGACAAAGTGGAACAGGTGGGTCAACTTCAGTAACAGCTACTTATGGATCTGCTATGCCAGCAGCTAGCGCTCCAACAAGAAGTGGTTACACTTTCGCTGGTTACTTTGATGCTGCAAGTGGAGGAACACAATATTATTCAAGTTCAATGACCAGTTCAAGAAATTGGGATAAAGCAGCTAACACTACTTTGTATGCCAGATGGACTGTTAATCAATATACTATCACTTTCAATGCTAATGGAGGTAGTGGACATAGCCCGGCTAGTATTTCTGCTAATTACAACTCAACTATAACTCTACCATCTAATCCAAGTAGAGCTGGATATACTTTCGCTGGCTGGTTCACAAGCCCAACAGCTGGAACTCAATTCACCTCTTCAACCGCAGTTACAAGTTCGTATACTGTTTATGCTAGATGGAATTATTTTGATGCTTGTTATGGACAAACTGAGATAAAATACCACAATCATACTTACAAACTAACATCTATCGGTGATCAATGTTGGATTCGTGAAAACTTAAAGTATTTACCAAGTGTCTATGCAGGTAGCTCTAGTTCTATAACAGAACCGAGATATTACGTTCATAGTTATAATGGAACTAATGTAAATGAAGCTAAGCTTTCTTATATATACAAAGGCTATGGAGTTTTGTATAATTATAAAGCAGCTTTATCAGCTTGTCCTTTGAGCTGGAAACTTCCAAGCGATGAAGATTTTAAACAACTAGAAAGATTTATAGGAATGACCGAAAGTCAGGTTAATTCAAGTGGATATAGGGGAAGCAAAGGTGATACATTAAAATCTTGTCGTCAAGTAAACTCTCCTTTGGGTGGTATTTGTTCAACAAACACTCATCCTCGTTGGGAATATAACCCTTCTAACAATGGCACAGATAATTATAATCTTTCTTTGATGGGTGGGGGATACAGACATCACTCTGATGGATGGCATGTTAATTTCTTACCTACAGCAGCTTATCTTTGGATAAATTCAGGTGAAACTACTTACCCTTATTACAGATATGTCGCTTACAACAATTCCGGCATTGGCAGGGGATCATTTAGTAGTGCGGCTGGTTTCCAAGTTAGATGTATTTTAGACTATATCAGTAAATACAAAATAACTTTCGATAAACAAGGAGGGACATACGGCTCAAGTATAGTAATGGCCACATATGGACTTGATATGCCAGGAGCTATCGCTCCTACAAAAACTGGCTATGATTTTGTAGGTTATTTTACCTCACCTCTTTGTAAGGGTATTAAATATTATGATCATAACATGACAAGTATTTTGCCTTGGGATGTAAAAGGAGATAAAACCTTATATGCCTGCTGGCTTCACAGCTTCATAGAACCTGATCCTTGCCCTCCAGGAGAAATATGCCATGAAATTATTCAACAATAAATTTTATATATTATCTTTAAAATTAATTAAAAAATTATGAATCAAAAAACAAAAAAAACTTTTATTTTTATAATTATTTTTATTATTTTGTTTTTAGTAGCTATTTTTATCTTTAATGAAATAAATAAAAACAATAAACAAAATAACAATAATCTAGGAGAAATAAAAGATCAGACATCACACAAAGAAACAAGTGAGTTAGAAGAAAAAGAATTGGAGGAAGATGAGTCAAAAGAAAATAAAATAACTGAAGAAAAAAAAGAATATTTATTAAACTTAATAAATTTTAATATTACACAATTATTAATCATGGAAGGCTACTTGGAATCTGATTTAAAATTAAACAGTGGTTTAATAATTAATGAAAAAGAAGCTCTTTTTAAATATCAACACAAGGGAAGGGAATTAGAAGTTGAGATTAATTTTGATTACTACAACAATTCAGAATTAATGATAAATGATTATAAAATTTTAAATGAAACAACAAATGAACTAATTATAAATGAAAATGAATAGAATAAAATTTCAAAAATACATAACCTCAAAAGCAAGAAAAACAAAAAAACAAAAAAATATAATAAATAATTTTAAAATTTATGTCACGTAAAGACATTCACTTTCAGCTCGTGTCTACGCAATCCTTAAAAATTTTATAAATTTATATAAAAAAAGAAGGGAATTGTCCTTCTTTTTTTATATCTTTTATTTATCAAAATTTTTTCTGGAATGTATTTTTTTGTGAATATCTCCTAATTGTTTACTGGTAACATGAGTATAAACTTGAGTTGTAGCGATGTTTTTATGTCCTAAAAATTCTTGAACAAGTCTAAGGTCGACACCTTGTGACATTAAATCAGTGGCAAAACTATGTCTTAACGTGTGAGGCGTAGCCATGACCGGTAAGCCGGTTATTTTTATATATTTCTTAACTATTGTTTCAATACTTTTAGTTGTCAACCTTCTTGATTCTCCAGTTTTCTCAATTCCTGGCTTATAATTTATAAATAGGGCAGGGTCAATATCATTTCTTTTATCTAAATACTTTTTAATAGCGCTTAAAGCTCTTTCAGAAAAATAAACAGTTCTAACTTTTTGACCCTTGCCAACAACACTTATTTCTAAAAATTCTAAATTATTTTTTATTTTTATCTGATCTCTATTCAAAGCTACAAACTCTGAAACACGCAAGCCAGTAGAGAACAGTGTTTCTAGAATAGATCTATCTCTCAACCCTTTAATGTCATTATCATCCGGCGATGATAATAATTTTTTTAATTGATCTAGATTTAAAAATTTTATTTCTCGCTCTGAACGATCCTTGGCTAATTTTATTT
>CAZNDY010000031.1:0-8762 GCA_964572055.1 uncultured Gammaproteobacteria bacterium | reverse complement strand
AAACTTATCAAACCGTTGTTATTGGAGATCAAGTGTGGTTAGCAGAAAATCTAGCCGAAACTAAATATAGCAACGGAGATGAAATTGCAACTGCTTTTTCTGATTCAGAATGGACTAGTGTAAGTTCTGGCGCTAGATGTCTTTATAATTATTATGAAGGAGGCTCTGACCCATTAGATCCAGAATGTACAGAGGCAAATGATGTTGGCGATCATTGTGGTGGAGGTATTGTTATTGCAAAGGATAATTCTTATGTTTATTGTCCTGACGAAACAAGGTATCATATCTTAGTGGCTGCTACTGTGGATCAGAGTACTTCATCTCCATGGGGATGTTCTGGTGTTTTAGTTGGTGCTGTTGATGATGGGATTCGTTGTGGTGTTAGTAATACTAATCTTATTTTGAATCAATCTCCTTCTTGTGTTGGTTCAAATGACGCAGCGAAAATTGCTAGTGAATATCGAGGCGGTGGTTATAGTGACTGGTATTTACCAGACTATACTGAATTGACTATGATGCAGAGTTGGCTAGGTCTGTCTGGATATTATTGGTCCTCCACTGAACTTAATGAAGATAATGCTATACCTTTTTATTTTTCTCAGTTATTATTTAATAATAAAATTTTTGATTATATTTTTAAGCCAGCTAAAGCTGCTCCAGCTGGTCAGCCGAAAACAACAGAGTATAAAGTTAGAGCGGTTCGGTATATTGATTTTGGTCAGGCTGAATAGTCTTTTTTAATTATTTAAATACAAAATTTTAAAGCTCAATTTATTTGAGCTTTTTTTATTTTTTTAAAAAAATGCTATAATTTTATTATGAGTAAAATAGCTATAATTTTAATTAATTATAAAGATTACGCCAAAAAATATTTAGATGATTGTCTTGAAAGTATTAGAAGACAAGATTTTTCTGGTGAAATTAGTTTATATATAGTCGACAATGAGACGTCAGACGAATCTTTTAATTATCTAAAAGATAAAGCTCCCGAGGCAATTATTATTAAAAATAAAAATAATGATGGTTTTGCTAAGGGCAATAATGATGCTCTTAAATTGTCCATAGAAGAGGGTTTAAATTATTCTATTCTTTTAAACATGGACACAATTTCAGAAAGCAATGCTATTTCTGAAATGATTAAAATGGCTGAAAGTGATGAATCAATTGGAGTTGTTCAGTCAAGATTAATGTTGTGGCCGGAAAAACAAAAAATAAATAGCATCGGCAATGATACTCATTTTTTGGGCTTTGGTTTTTGTCGTGGTTATAATGATTTATATAAAGAAGAAGATATTGTTGATGGTTCAAATATTTTTTATCCATCAGGAGCAGCTGTTCTTTTTAAAAATAAAGTATTAGAAGAGATTTCTTTATTTGATGAAAAATATTTTATGTATAATGAAGATCAAGATCTTGGTTGGCGGACATGGCTTGCTGGTTATAAATGTGTTTTGGCTAAAAATTCAGTAGTTTACCACAAGTACGAATTTGGTCGCTCTATTTCTAAATATTATTTTATGGATAAAAATAGAATAATAACTGCTTTAAAAAATTATAAAATAGCTAGTCTACTTATTTTTTTACCAGCTTTTGTGATTATGGAAATCGGTTTGTTTTATTTTTCTATTAAAAATAAATGGTTAAAAGAAAAAATACGTGTTTGGAAAATGTTTTTTAGTTTTTCTTTTTGGAGATATATTAGAAAAAAAAGAAAAGAAGTTAATGTCTTGCGCAAAGTTAAAGATTATAAAATATTATCAATGATTTCTGGAAAGATATGGTATCAAGAAATTTCTAGCCCATTATTGTCGGTGGCTAATATTTTTTTGAATATCTATTTTATTTTAGCTAAAAATTTGTTAAGATTGTTAAATATTTAAAACAATTTTATGGATCTATCGATAGTTATTGTTAATTATAAGTCTAAAGAGAAAATCAAAAAATGTCTAAAGTCTATTTTGTTAGCTGATTTATCTGGTTTAAGTTGGGAGTTGATTGTGGTTGAAAACGATTCTGGTGACAATTTGAGTGATTTATTGACTGATTTTAAAAGTTCTAAATTAATTAAAAGCGATAAAAATCTAGGAATGGGCGGTGGAAATAATTTAGGGATTAAAATTGCTCAGGGAGAGTTTATTTTAATATTAAATCCAGACACAGAACTTAAGCCCGAGGCTATTAAAACTTTATTTAGCTATATTAAAGAAAATAAGGATGTTTATATTATTGGCCCTAAACTTTTAAACCCTGATTTGAGTTTACAATATTCTTGTTCTTACTTTCCTCGTCCTTGGACTCCGATTTTTAGAAGAACTTTTATTGGTAAATTTTTTCAAAAACATTTGGATTGGTTTTTAATGAAGGATTTTGATCATAAAAGCACTCGGGAAGTTGATTGGTTGATGGGTTCTTGCTTGTTGATAAGGGGTAATGATTTCGATGGCTTTGATGAAAGATTTTTTATGTATTTTGAAGATATTGATGTTTGTCGTCGCGCTTGGCATTATGGTAAAAAAGTTGTTTATCACCCAGAAGCTGAAGTGATTCACCATCATGCTCGAGAAAGTGCTAAAAAACCGTGGTATCTAGGAGTTATAAAGAGCAAATTAACCAGAGAACATATTAAATCCTGGTTTAGA
Source organism: uncultured Gammaproteobacteria bacterium (assembly GCA_964572055.1). Lineage (GTDB taxonomy): Bacteria > Patescibacteriota > Patescibacteriia > Patescibacteriales > UBA12465. Next base: position 6,123 of record CAZNDY010000031.1, on the reverse strand, counting down.
TATTTTTTAAAGTGGGGTTTTAAAAAATAGTTTAATTTTGTTATTGTATAAATAGGTTTATTTAGTTTATAATAAATTTTTATAAGTAAGTTTTTAATTATGAAAAAAGTAAGAAAAGCTATTATGCCAGTTGCTGGCTTCGGAACCAGATTTTTACCAGCGACTAAGGCTCAACCCAAAGAAATGTTGCCAGTAGTAGACAAGCCAGTTATTCAATATATGGTAGAAGATGCTGTTTCTGCCGGAATTGAAGAAATAATTTTTGTAACTGGTCGAGGCAAAAGAGCTATTGAAGATCATTTTGATTATTCCTTTGAATTAGAACATACTTTAGTTGAGAAAAATAAACTAGATTTAGTTGCTAAAATTAAAGAAATAGATTCTTTGGCTAAATTTTCTTATGTTAGACAATCTATTCCAAAGGGTGACGGTCATGCTATAAATTGTGCTTCTCATTTAGTTTTTGATGAACCAGTTTTAATAATGTTTGGGGATACTTTGTATGACGCTCCCGTTTCTCCAGTTAAACAGATTATTGATTTGTACAACCATTATCAAGACCCAGTAATCGGATTGTCTGAAGTTAATAGAAACAAAGTAGATAAGTTTGGTGTTATCGATGGACTTGATTTAGGTGAGGGTAGTTATGAGATAAAAAAATTTGTTGAAAAACCAAAAATAGAAGAAGCTCCTTCTAACTTAGCCGCTGTTGGTTTGTATGTTATTACTCCTGAGGTTTTTAAAGTTTTAGGAAACATGAAAAGTGGTAAATCAGGGGAAATTAGATTGGCCGATGCTTTTGACATAATGCTTGAGAAAAATCGCCCTTTGTATGGCAAAAAAATAGAAGGTGAGTGGCTAGACACTGGAAGTAAATTTAACTTTATTAAAGCCACTATTAAGCTTGGCTTAAAAGATGGTGAAATCAAGGAGGATTTAGCTAGTTTTATTAAAGATATTTCAAAAAATATTTAATTGATTTTATGAGTCATTTTACTAGGAGAATAATTTTTTGGTCCTTCTTTTTGTTGTTTATTGTTTTGACTTTTTATTTCTCTTTGGTGGCTAGTGGTTATTCTATAAATTGGTCGTTTTTGAAAGATCCTTGTAAGATTGGTTTTTTACAAAAGACAGGTATTTTAGCGCTTAACTCTAATCCTAGCGGAGCTCAAATTGAGTTGGATAGAAATTTTAAAAGTTTTTTTTCTTCCAAAGATATATTAAAAGATAAAAAAATAAAAACTCCTTATAAAATTAAAAATTTAATTCCAGGCGAATATATTTTAAATATTGAGCTTGATGGTTATTGGCCCTTTGAAAAAACAGTCTATATTAATCCCGGACAAACAACTTATTTGGAAGATATTGTTTTGTTAAAAAAAACACTACCAGTCATGCTTTTTTCTTCTCCTATTCAGGAAATAAAAATAAATAATTTTTCGTCTCATCTTGTTTTCTTGGATGATGATAAATTTTTTGATATTAATAACGAAGCAGAAATTAAGTTAGAAGAAAATATAGAAAGTTTAGATTTTTTAGGAGAAAACTTCCTTCTTATAAATGATAAAAAAATATTTGATTATAAAGAAAAAAGATATTTAGATTTTAAAGTTAAAGACAGTATTAATATTCATAAAATTAAAAATGATAAAAATAATTTGTATTATTTAGATTCTGATTCTTTGTTTTCTTATAACCTTATTTCTAAGGAGGACAATCTTGTTTTGAGCGACTTTGATCTTGTTGATTATTATTTTTCAGGTGATTATGTTTTTTTAATTTCTCAAAATGAAAGTATTAATCAATTTAAAATTTATTCAAATAAAGACAAAAAAATAATAAGAATTATTGACTTGCCTTTTGGTGGTAACTACAAATTTATACCTTCGGAGAATAATTTTGTTTTTATTTATGATCAGCTTTATTCTTCCTTGCATTTAATTGACCCTTTTTCACAATTAAATCCTACTAGGGAGATTTTGAGGAACGTTAAAGATATTAATTTTATAGATAGTAATAGTTTTATTTATTTTTCTGATTTTGAAATTAGAATTTTTAATCTATCTTTAATGCAAAGCTCTTTAATTTCTCGTTTTGAAAAAGAAATTAAAAGTTTGTTGTGGCATCCCCGAGCTTATGTTATTTTTTCTGATGGCAAAAATATAAAAGCTATTGATTTCAAATATGATAAGTATATTACAACTTTATTTACTTTTGATTTGGTTTCTGGATTAAAATTAGATAAAAATGGTGGCAGTCTTTTTTTTACAGGTAAGATTGGAAATCGAGAAGGTTTGTATAAGTTGTTTATTCAATAGTGTAGTGCTATAATTTTATTATTATAATTAGAAAATTTTTATGCCCAAATTTATTATTAATGGTCAAAGACCTTTGGCAGGCGAAATTGAGGTTAAGGGAGCTAAAAATCTAGCCTTAAAAGTTATTCCAGCTTCTATTTTATCAGCTGAGCCAATGATTATTGGCAATTTACCTCATATAGAAGACATTGATAAGTCTTTGCAATTAATCAAAGAGATTGGCTTTAAGGTAGGTCTTAAAAATTCAACAGTAACAATTGAAACAAAGCATGTTAAAACCATAGAGCTTCCGGATAAACTGGCTGACAAGTTTAGAACATCTATTATGTTTGTCGGTCCGCTCTTAGCTAGATTTAAAAAGGTGAAGTTTCCTCATCCTGGTGGTTGTGTTATTGGTGCTGGTGGTCGACCAATAGATTTATTTTTAGATGGTTTTACTTCTATGGGGGCTAAAATAAAAGTATCGGGTAAATATTATTGGATAGAAGCACCTAAGTTAAAGGGAACTGATTTCTTTTTTCCTAAGGTGTCAGTTACTGGCACTGAAAGCTTGATGATGACTGCTTGTTTGGCTGAAGGTAGAACAATCCTTAGAAATTGTGCCATGGAACCAGAAATAAAATATTTAGCTGATTATTTAAATAGAAATGGAGCTAAAATAAGTGGTGCTGGAACCTCAACTATTATAATTGATGGTGTTAAAAAAATAGGAGCTGGTAAAATAAAAATTATGCCAGACAGAATTGAAACTGGTTCTTTTGCTATTATGGCTGCTGCTACTAATTCAGAGATACTTATTAAAAATTGTAATCCAGAGCATATTTCTGCTCTTTTAGCGATTTTTGATAGAATAGGAGTTAAATTTGAAATTGGCAAGGATTGGATTAAGATCAAAAAATCTAATGGTATTTCAGCTTATAACATTCAAACCCATGAATATCCTGGCTTTCCAACTGATTTACAATCTCCTTATACAGTTTTAATGACTCAGGCTAAAGGAGTTTCTTTAATTCATGAAACTATTTATGATCGTCGTTTGATTTGGACTGACATGTTATCTCAAATGGGGGCTAATGTTACTATGTGCGATCCTCATCGAGTAGTTGTTATTGGTCCAAGCAAACTATATGCCAAGAAATTAATTAGTCCTGATATTAGAGCTGGTATTGGCTTAATTATTGCTGCTTTGATTGCTAAGGGCACAACTGAGATTGATAATATTTATCAAATAGATCGTGGTTATGAAAAAATTGATGAACGTTTGCGAAAGTTAGGAGCTGATATTGTGAGAATTGATTAGTCTGATTTGACAATTTAATTAAATTTGTTAATATATATAAACCAAAGGAGCTAGAGTTTCCCTGCTTTTTGGTTTATGAGATTTAATTTATAAAAATAATAAAAATATGTCTAAATTAGCTGTTATTAAGACTGGAGGAAAACAATACAAGGTTAAAGAGGGTGATGTAATTAAAATTGAAAAACTACCAGTTGAAGATAAGGCAAAGGTTAAATTTGAAACTTTAATGGTTGCCAGTATTGATGGATCTTCTTTAGATTTAGGAAGCCCTTCTTTGGGTGAAAAAGTTGAAGGAGAGGTTGTGTCTAGTGGAAAAGCAAAAAAAGTTACAGTTGTAAAATATAAAAGCAAAACTAGATATAAAAGAACTATCGGTCACAGACAAGAATTTACTCAGGTTAAAATTGAAAAAATTGCTTAAGCTCAGTATATATAAAAACACCTCCAAATAAGGGGGTGTTTTTTTGTAACACTTTTGGAACTAAAGACTTTTACTTTAATTCATTGCGATATTTTAAGGCATTAGATAGGGTTATTTCATCAACATACTCTAGATTAACTCCAGTAGATAGTCCTTGTGCTAATTTGCTAATTTTTATTTTAGGACTGTTTAATAATCTTTTTAGATAAAGAACGGTTGTTTCGCCTTCCATGGTGGGGCTAAGAGCTAATATAATTTCTATTTTTTTGTTTTTTTTAATCAACTCATTGGTTAGACTTACTAGTTTTTTTATGTTTATTTTTTCTGGTCCAATATTTTCAATGGTATTTATAAGGCCGCTTAGAATAAAATATTTTCCTTTGTAATTTTTAGTATTTTCAATATTAATCATGTCTTGAAAGCTGGCTACCACACATAAAATGTTGTCTGATCTTTTATCATCAGCACAAATTTGACAAATATCTTTTTCAGAAAAAGCTAGGCATTTTTTGCAAAATTTTAAACTATCAGCCAGATTATGCAAGTCTTTGGCTAATAATTTGTTTTGTGCTGGTGTTTGTTTTATTAAATGAAAAACATATCTTTCAGCTGTTTTACGGCCAACACCTGGTAGTTTTGATAATTGTTGTACTAGATTTTCTATTATTTTAGGATAATGTATTGACATTTTTTATCAAATAGTATATATTTTTTTAGTAGTTTTTTAACAATTTAATCTTTTTATATGATAGCATCTTTTTTTACAAGAACTAAATCCTCCCAAAAGGTAGAGGTGGAAATCAACTCGGTCATTTTAATTAACAGCAAAAATGAACCGGTGCAAGTTGGGTATCGCTTAGTAAAGCTAAGGCCAAAAAATTTTTTTAGGAGTTTAATACTCAGAAAAAACAATGAGCCTCGCTCTGTTATTTTTGTAGGCAACCAACAAACAGCTCAAACTAGAGCTGCAAACAAGTATTATTATGAAAGGGCTTTAAAGTTAAAGGAAGGGGAGGTTTATCGGATAAAAAAAATTTTGTATAACAGTGATTTGGAAAAATTAGAAAAAGAAGAAAGAGAGGCGGTTTTTTCTCTCAATTAGTAATTTTATTTTTTATTATTTTCTTAATTTTTTTGATTTTTATTTTGCGCTCTCCTTGGAGAGCGCTTTTTATTAACTCAAACCAGGAAATCCTCCCATTTCTTGCATTTTTTTAGCCATAATTCTTTGAGTCTTTTTAATGGCTTCATTGAATAAATCTTTACTAGTTTTGGCGATCTCTTCTTTTGATAAATCATCGTTTATTTTTAAATCAGTAACTTCCATGTTTCCATTCATACTTAGTTTAATGCCGTTTTTTTCAACTTCAACTTTTTCATCAGCTAAAGCGCTTTGCATTGTTTTGGCTTGACTTCTTAAATCTTTTAATTGTTTTAATTTGTTAAACATAAATTTAATATTATTTTTTAAATTATTATTTTATAAAATTGTTATTTATAAATTACTACTCTTCTTCTTTTTTGCTTAAGTTTCTAAAACTGGCAGTTTCTTCCGAGAAGAATAAATCAACTTTTCCGGTTGGGCCATTTCTGTGCTTGGCAATGTGTATTTCTGCCTTATATCTTTCTTCCATTGATAGCTCTTGAACATTAAAGGCTCTGTCAGCTGCTTTTCTGTAAATAAACATAACAACGTCGGCATCTTGTTCAATTGAGCCAGAGTCTCTTAAGTGGGATAGTCTTGGGATTGAGGCTCCGCTTTGTTGTTCGGCGGCACGAGAGAGCTGAGCCAGAGCTAAAACAGGAACGTTTAATTCTCTAGCGATACCTTTTAAACCTCTACTAATTTCTGATATTTCTTGAACTCTGTTATCTCCATACTTTCCTCGGCCTTCCATTAACTGTAAATAGTCAATAACTATTAAACCTAAACCTCTTTCTGATTGTAAGCGACGACTTTTAGCTCTGATTTCCATTACAGAACAATTAGGTGAATCATCAATATAGATAGGTGCTTCTGATAAAGAACCCATAGCTTCTCCGATTTTTTGAAAGTCATTATCTTCTTCTTTTTCAGAAAGGTT
>CAZNDY010000030.1:0-9029 GCA_964572055.1 uncultured Gammaproteobacteria bacterium | reverse complement strand
AAAAAACCTTTTGTTATACCCATAATAGAAAGCTCCGGCGAACAAGAATCTTCTTGTGCTGATGGAAATTGTTCTGGTGGCGATAATTTGAGCTCTGATAATTTAGATTTAAAATTAGTTGATACTGATGGAGATACTATTTCTGATTGGGATGAATTATTTATTCATGGAACTTCTCCTTATTTAGAAGATACAGATGGAGATAATTTAACTGATTATGAGGAGCTTTTTGTTTATAAAACCGATCCTCTTTGTCCGCAGGGACAAAATTGTTCCTCTTCTGTCTCAAGTGAAAATCAAACAACTAGCAATGAGCTTGTTCCAAATATTGACAATTCGTTGTCTGGTCAGGTATTGGACCCAGTAAGTATAAGTCAATTTTATGATATATCTCCTTCAGAACTTAGAAAACAATTGATCGAGGCTGGCTTTAGTCAAGAGGAGATAGATTTGATTAGTGATGAGGAGCTGTTAAATATTTATCAACAATCTCTTTATCAAACCATGCAATCAAGCCAACAATAAATTAAAAGTTTATAAATATTATTATGACTAACAATAATTCTACTCAGTCGAAGTTCAAGAAAGGCGTTTTGTTTTTTTTATTATTTTCTTTTGTGTTTAGTTTTTCTTTTTTTCCAACTAAGGCTCAGGCTTTTTCTGATATAATAGGTGGTCCAGTGGCTGTTGTTAGAAAGGTTACTGATTGGGTAGAAAAAAATAAAGATAAATTTTTGGTTAAAATGGGTGCTAACATGTTTCAGTCGGCTTTAAAATCTTCTTTATACACTTTGGCTTATGATGGGGCTGTTTATTTAGGAACAGGAATAGGTGGTCAAAAGCCAACCTGGGAAACTGATTATTGGACAAAATATGGTGATAATATTAGAGATGCAGCTATTGGAGAGGCTTTAGATCTTTTAGGTGAAGAGTGGGATTTTGATTTTTGTGAACCAAACATAGATATTAAAACTAAAATTGGGCTTGGTTTAACTCATAATTATCGACCAGTTGAGCCTAGTTGTGGTTGGCAACAAATGAAAGATGGTTGGAAAAGTGAATTTGATAGATGGGAGTCTTATGCAAAAGATCCTAAAAAATTTTTAGACCAGATTGTTGCTTCAATTGATCCAGCTGCCAGTGACATTGGCATAACTATGAGTTTGTTGGATAAAATTTTAGAAAAAGGAAATAAGGAAAAAGAAAAAGTGGAAACTCAACTAACGTTTAATAAAGGCTGGTTGGATGTTCGAAGTATTGGTGGTAAACAAGAATCTGTCCCAGGGGCTATAGAAGGGGAGGTAGATCAAACTAGAGATTTGGCCACTAAAACCTTTGGTCAAACCACTGGTGATATTTTTGTTGATGCTGTTAATATTTTTTCTAATCAATTTTTGTTGTCGACAATTAATTCGCTTTTGAAATCTTATTCTGAAGGTTCTTATAGTTGGTTTGGTGAAGATGAGGTAACTAGTCCATTTGGTTATTCTGATGTAGCTTCTTCTGAAGTTGACCCATCTTCCTTATATACAAGAGCAGGGTTGTCAGAAACTTTAAAGAAAGTTTTAACTCCAAAATTTACGGAAAAAACTGATTATAGTATTTTAGCAGAGTTAATGATTTGTAATAGTGAAAATAATTACAGTGGTCCAAATAATTGTGTTATTGGTCAGTCTTTTGGTAGGGCAATTGAAAATAAAAACACATTAATAGAGGCAATTGAGGGTGGTTCGATTTCGTCTGGCATGCTTTTTTCAGAAAAAGGTGATTATCAAAATACTCTAAATAGAAGGTCTTTGATGATTTTAAGAAAATTCCGTATAGTTCCTATGGCCTGGGAAGAGGCTTTAAATAGAATTACACCTCTTCAAAAATCTAATTCTGGTCAATACACTATTATGGATATGCTTTCTTGTTTTAGTGATGATGATGAATATAATCAATTCAGTAAAAACTTTCCGCATGATCCAAATAATGCAAGTGAAATGACTTGGTGCCGTGGCTTGGTTGACCCTCACTGGGTATTAAAAGCTCCAATGAATTATTGTGCTCGTCAGGGTTATGGTGGTCATATTTTGTCAACTCAAATCATTTCTACTCCAGAAACTAAAGATTCTAATGGTAATATTATGAGTGAAGGCAGTGAAGAAATACTCGTAGTCAGAAGTGATTCTTATTGTGCTGATGAAAGGTCTTGTATTAAAGAGTCTGGAGATGGATCTTGTCAATTTTATGGTTACTGCACGGAAGAAAAAAGAACCTGGAATTTTAATAGTGATTCTTGCTCAGCTGTTTTTAATACTTGCGAATCTTTTAAAAATTATTCTGGTAAAAAATTAGCCTTACTTAAAAATACTATTCAATATAGCCCTTGTGATGCTAGTAACGCTGGTTGTAGTATATATTCTACCTTTGGTTCTTATGATGCTAAGAACACTAAAGTTTTTTGGAATTCTGACAGTCTAATAAACCTTAACAGAAAAGCGGAAAATTGCTCATCTGGTTCTGAGGGATGTAATGAATTTATTAGAACTAAATCTGGTTTTGGTCATAATTTTATAACAAATGGAAATTTTGAATCTGATGAAGGTTGGGAGTCTTATTTTAGTGAGGGGAAAATTAAAGATAGTGTTGGTTATGATGGTAGTCGTGGTTTGGTATTGGAAAGTGGTGATGTTTTAAGTGGACTAGCCTCAATTGGTCCAGATAATAACTTTTTAAAAGGAGAGACCTTTACTCTTTCTTTTTATGCTAAGTGTACAGCCACTTCAACCGCTTCTATAGCTGATATGTCTGTCGCTGATTATAAAACAATTCCTCCTTCTAATGATTTTTCTTATCAAAGTGTTTCCTATTCTTATTCTGATAGTCAAATTGGTTCTGATGTTGTTTTCAAAATAAATGTAGGCTCCAATGCTCAGTGTTCTTTTGATCAACTAAAATTAGAGAAAGGTGCTGTTGGTACTTTTTATTCTGATTATAGAGGTGATGGCTTGGTTTATATTAAAACAATTCCTGATTATTTAAAGGAAGCTTGTTATACAGACCCTTATTCAACTGTTAATCCTAATTTTACTTTAAAGTCTAATGCCCCTGCTGAATGTTATCGTTATGCTCGACTTTGTAATTTTAACGAGCTTGGTTGTGATTTATTTAAAATGGCTGATGGCAGAAATATTCCAGCCAAGGCGATGGATAAGGATTATTGTCCAGTAGAATGTGATGGTTATAATGTTTATATTCAAAAGCCAACATTGTTTGAGAGTGATTATCCTCATAGATTTATACCAAGTACCGCTCAAAAATGTTCAGCTAATAGTGTAGGTTGTTCTCAATTTACTAATCTAGAAGATCTTTCTAGTGGGGGAGAAAAAATTGAATATTATTCATCTTTAAGGCAATGTATAAAACCAAACGAAGGTACTTGTTCTAATTTTTATTCTTGGGAAGGAAATGACGAAAGTGGTTATCAATTAAGATCTTTTAATTTGTCAATTAATAATTCTCAGCTTTCTTTGACAGAAGGAAATTTATTTTCAGCCGGAGCTTCTTATAAGCATGTAATCGGAGGAGTTGATGTTTGTAGCAGTGAAATAATTAAATTATCACCATCTGATCCTAGATACAATTCTGATTGTCGTGAAATGTATAGTCAGGCTGGAGATGTTTTTTATGTTTTATATTCAAAAACTATAACTTGTTCTAGTAAGTGTACTCTTTATAGAATGACAGAAAGAAATATAGATAGAAATATTACTGAGGCTAGTGAATGTTCTAATTTGAATACGGGGGGTAAGTTAGTTGCTAAGTGGGCGACTGCTACCGTAGATGATTATGAGATTAGTGACTCTGTTGATGGCTTTGTTTGCTTTCATTGTTTAAATGGTGGCGTTTGGGATGAAGGACAACAAGCTTGTGTTTATAAGGCTATACCTGGCGAAGGAAAGACTTGTTCAGCTTCGGAAAATTATTGTCGTGATTATGCTGGTAATTCATCTAATAATGTAAAGATTGTCAAGTCTTATGATTTTGAACAAAACATTTCTAATTGGCAGGGTGGCTTAGAGTCAGATACTTCTTTGGTGAATAATGGCAAATCAATGAAAATAAATCCTTCATCTGAGGCCAGTAATTCTGTTCTTGGTTTGGCCAAAGGAAGGTCTTATTTACTAAGTTTTTTAGCTAGAAATCACGGTGAAAATATTGACAGTGTTTCTGATTTAGAGATTTATTTTGTTAATTCTAAGGGTGATATTTCCAATTTTAAGACAATAAATATTGTAGATGGTGAAAGTATAAATACTATTTCTATAAATGGATCTGCTTGGCAAATTTATAAAATTTCATTAGATAGTTTAGAACATGATGTTGATTCAGGTGAGAAAATTTTTATTAAAAATACTAGCTCAAATATTGTTTATATCGATGATTTAATTTTGTCTGAATCAAATAGTAATTATTATTTGATTAAAAATTCTTGGAAGACCCCTAATGTTTGTTATTATGATCAAACTTCTAAATATCAAGGTGCAAACTACAACTTAGGTTGTTCGGCCTATTTAGATCGTTCTAACAATAAACATTATTTAAGACAATTTACTAAATTGTGTGATGAGTCGGCTGTTGGTTGTGAATTAATGATTGATACTCACAATTCTACTCCTAAAGAAGGTAATATTTTCTTGTCAGGAAATTTAAGTAATGATTTAAAATCTTGTCCTGCTGACTCTAAAGATTGTGTTCAAATTCCTGAAGACAACTTTTCTTTGGTTGTTTATGATAATACTAAAATCTGTAATGTAGCTGATAAGGGATGTTCTCTTATGGGGAAGGCCGTATCCAATGTTTACTCTCTTTCTTCTAATTATGTTTATCAAAATGTTTATCTTAAAAACAATCCTGATAAATACGAAAATGGAATACTTTGTGCTGAAGAAGCTATTGGCTGTGATTCTTGGTCATCTTCGGCTGGTAATAGTTATTTTAAAGATCCAATGGATAACGTTTGTCAGCTTGTAGATAATAAATGGTATGTTAAAAAAGTAAAAAGATGTTTGCTGCCTAATCAAATTTTTGGGGCTGATATGCCAATTAGTTCTTTGCCAGATCCTTGTAATTCTGATTCTGATTGTTTAAATGGAAGGGTTTGTAAGTTGGACGAAACTAATTATCTGTGCCCGGTTGATTCTAATTATGGTATTATAAAAACTATTGGAAACGAAGGAGCATTGGTTAGTCAACCTTATTACCAAACTGTCGGTTTGCCTAATCACCAAACTGGTAGTGTTAATTGGTCTGGCCTTTGTCCTTTAAAAGATTCTGGTTGTACTGAATATATAGACCCAGAAAGTTCTTTTAATCCTAATTTAATTTCTAATCCTAATTTTTCTGATATTGATGACGATGGTGTTTATTTTGATGGTTGGTCACCAGTAGCAGCTAATGGTACAACCAATGTATCTGGTCAGCAATGCTCAGTTAATAATAATGATCAAATATCTTGCACACAAACAAGCTCGTCTTATTATTTTAAACAATCAAATTATTTCCTAGAGCCAAACAAGCTTTATTCTGTGGAGTATAAGAACATAAGAAGTCTAAGAGTTAAATGTGAGAATCCTTTTTATGAGTTAAATTCAGCTAATATTTTAAATTTTATTCCAGGCTCTTCTTTTTATAACATTCAGCCATTAGCGCAATATTCTCCTATTTATGCTTCTAAGTTTATTTTTTACTCAGCTAACAATTTGTCAAATGACTGTGAGCTGGTGATTGAAATAAATCCAGCAACTAGAATTAATGACATTTCTTTGGAGTGGAGAGAATTAATTGTTGATTATAAGATAAAAAATAATCTAGACTTTTCTACTTGTAACTTCCCAGAGTTTAATAGAGGTTGTATTTTGTTTAATGAGAGAACTATCTTGGGTGATTATCCTAATTATAGTGGACTAACTTACGATTCTAGCGATTATGATAAATATAATCCTTCGAAGGATGGTGATTATAAAGATGCTAATAAAATTATTAAAGTTAGTCCAGATAGGGTTTGTGGTAAGTGGCTATCTTGTTATTCTTATACAACTGAAAAAGATGAAAAAGGAAATGATAAAAATGTTTGTTTACAAATAGGTCAATGTACCTCCATGGATTCTAGTGGTAATTGTTTGAATTTTTCAAAATCAATTCCCGGTAATAGAGGATTTGATTCGGCAAAGGATGCTAATGTTAGTGGTTATTCACTTCTTAACCATTATTATTTAGATGCTATGACTCAGAGGGGAAATTCTTCTTTATTTGAGAATGATTTTGAAAACTCGCAAGATTTAATTTCTTGGGAAAATAATTCGGGATCCACTATTAGTGAGGCTTGTCTTATTTTGAAATCAGCTGATACTCTTAGCGGAGATGCTATGCCAGGTCGTCCCGTTTATCCTTCCCCTTCTAATTTTGGTTTTATTAGAATTGGTGGTAATTCTTGTGGATGGAATTTTAAGTCTAATGAAATTCCAACTTCAATTCAAACAGATTATTTTATTAATTTTTTAATAAATACAGCTAATTTAAGTTATCCTCAACAAGATACAGACAAGATATCTTTAGGAAAGATTGTAGGACTTGATTTAAATGATGAAGAGACAGATTTGAATTCTGTAGATTTGATGGTTGATGTTAGTAAAAAAGATTGGCAGAGAGTTACCTTTAAATTTAGAACTGATTCTTCTTGGGTCGGTGGGTCAAAAATAGTTTTAGGGCCATCAGACAGCGGTGTCAATGGTTGGATGTATGTAGATGATATTAACATTGAGCCTGTCTTAGAAGCAGGTGAAGAAAATTATATCCCAGCTTCTTGTAGGCTATACCCTAAGCAAGATAGTATTTCTTGTTCTAGTGATACTAAAGGTTATAGTTTTGTTGAGCAGGGTTGGGAGGGTTATTGTTTAGAGAAAGATCCTTTAAATGAAAATGTTTGTTTGATGTGGTATCCAGTTGATTCGGTTGTTGGTAGTAGTAATGACACTTTGTCTACTAATTTTTCTGGCTACCCATCAAGCGGAAGCAATCCTTCTTATTGTGCTAGAATGAATGCTAGATTTGATTTAGTTGAATATAGAGATGTTTTTATGGTTGGTATGGGAATTGGTAAAAAAAAGGGAACTTCCGATAATTATTCTTATCGTTATTTAGGACAGGGTGGGTCTTGTATTAGTTCTAATTATTATTTAGTTAGAAACAAGAGGACAGATATGGACAATGGTCCTTGTCAAGATAAATTTGATACTGATACTGGAGCTTATCTTGAGAATGATTATTATTATCATGATATGGTATTTTGTATACCAAAGAGGATTAATACAGACTCATCTTATAAACTAAAGCCAATAATTCCAATAGATGGTTTAATGCTTTTAGGAGAGGATATTAAAATTAAAGATCTTCGTGGTGGAAATAATTCTAGGGCAATTACTTGCGGTTCTTCAAATGATCCAACTGGTTGTGGTAAGTGTGACAAGCTTTCTTATAAAGATAATGGTGTTGTTAGGGAAGAATGGAGGTTTTATTCTAAAGCAAACTTTTCATCAGGACGTGATTCGGCTGCTGGATGGTATAAATATGATGGAATATTGGAAAACAATAATGCTAAAACAGCTAATAAAGAGGCTGAGTATGGGGTTAGGATATTGGCTTATAATATGGGTCAATCAGAATGTGAAAGTGGTATTTATGATTATGTCAGTGGTGACACGAGTATTCCTGCTGAGCATTTTGTTCGTGGTAACGGGGAGGGTCAATGTCCAACAAGTAAATGTGATGACCTTGAGGATAATAATAAGGAGGGTGCATGTTTGATGCATCCAGATAAATACACTCCTAAGTGTGATGTTATTGTTCAAGGAAATATTCCTTGGGTAGAGAGATTAAAGTCTTCGTCTTATAGCTTAAGGCAATATGTTCCTTCTTTACCTTTTTATTTTACTTACTACACCTTGGGTTCAAAGAACGCTCCTTTTGGAGCTATTAATTCAACTGTTAAACCAGGAAACAATGTTAATGTTTATGTTAATAATTTAGGAGATGGTTACCTTTATGGCTTGCCTTATTCTTGCTCTGGGTTACATGACGCTGTGTATAATGGTGTGAGCTATGAAAATGCTTGTAAGTCTCTTTATTATGATACTGATTCTAAAAAAATTAAATTTAGTAATGATTTTTCTCAACACACAAATCAAAGATATTCTGATAATTATGGCACTGGCATGACTGTTGTGACGGCTTTAAAGAATATTTTTGCAAAGTTTGATAATTATTCACACTTAGCCGATGCTGGTTATTCTCCGCCTTTCAAGGATGCAGCTGATCCTTGTGGTGATGGTTGTCCTCCACGTGAGAACGATAAAACTCTTTGCGCCATCTATCCTCAAATTGAAAATGTTAAAATGAGTGGGCCTAATGGACCAGTAAATCAAATTGATAATGGGGATGGGGTTCCTTCTAATGTTTATAATATAGTTGCTGGTGGTTTTTATACCTTATCTTTCAATACCTTTGTTGATGGTGAGCAAGGACCAATCAAGAAGTTGTATATTAAGATAAAGAAAGTAGATGAAGATTGGAGTCAAAACAGCATTGTTTTAAGTAATATTGACCATCGTCCGGATCAATCAAACCCTCATCGTTTAGTTAAATTCTTGTCTCCCGGACAATATATGGTGCTTATTAAAGTTATTGATAATTGGAATTTCTTTAAATGTGCCGGTATGGGTGTCTTTGCTAATATTTCCGATTCTTGTTATAGATATTGTTGTGGTTCTTTGTTTTCTCCAGAGACTACCGCTTATTTTGAAAATCCTTTTTCAGTTGCTTGTGATAATTTGAATCCGGGAAAATGCAATGAAGACGACATCAAAGGTGCTTTGCCAACTTGTAATTAAATTTAGTATTGACATTATTTGATTTTTTTGTTATAATAATTAGATTTTTGAACTTTAAAATAATTAAACTAAATAGGAGGAATTACAATGAAAAAA
>CAZNDY010000029.1:6823-10479 GCA_964572055.1 uncultured Gammaproteobacteria bacterium | reverse complement strand
CCAATAAAATACTTAATCCTAGAAGCAGAAAATTCAAACGAATCTTCTGCTTACTGTCAAAAGGGGTTTTTTAAAAAGGACACTAAATAGTGTCCTTTTTCTTTTATATTTTTTCTTTTATTTCTTTTAAGATTGTTTCAAAAAAATCATTGGGTGAAAAAATTTCAGTATCATTACTTCCTCTTTTTCTAACTGCAAAAATATTTTCATCCATTTCTTTATCTCCGATAACTAGTACATATGGAACTTTTTCATTGGCAGCCTTTCTAATCTTATTAGAGACTGTTTCATCATTAATATCAAGTTCGGCTCTAATATCTCTATTTAAAAATTCTTGTTTTAGTTTTTTGCAATAATCAATATGTTTTTCACCAACTGATAAAATTCTCACCTGAGAAGGAGCTAACCACAAAGGAAAAGCTCCACCATAATGTTCAATTAAAACTCCAAAAAATCTTTCCAAAGAACCAAGTAAAGCGCGATGAATCATGATAGGCCTTTCGTCTTTTTCCGGACCTTTATAAATCATATCAAATTTTTCTGGTAAATTTAGATCGAGTTGAATAGTGGTTAATTGCCATTCACGGCCAATAGAATCTTTTACTTTGATATCTAGAGCTGGCCCGTAAAACTTAGCGCCTCCTTCCTCTATTTCATAAGGCATATCAAATTCAGACACAACCTCTTTGATTGTTTTTTCAGCCATATCCCAAATTTCACTATCACCCATATAATTATCAATATTTTTAGGATCACGAACAGCTAAATAACCCTTAACATCTGTAAAACCAAAAGTTTTAAACATTTCAAAACTAAGATTTAGAGCTTCACGATATTCATCAGCAAATTGATCCTTGCGACAAATTATATGAGCATCGTCTTGAGTAAACCCACGAACTCTAAGCATCCCACTCAGTTCTCCACTTTTTTCATAACGGTAAACAGATCCTAATTCATTCCAACGTAAAGGAAATTCTCTCCAAGAACGTGGTCTCGATTTATATATTTCAACATGAAAAGGGCAATTCATTGGTTTAACAAAATAGCTTTCTCCATCAACATCCATTGGAGAATACATAGAATCTTTAAAAAACCCTAAATGACCACTAGTTTGCCACAATTTAGCCAAACCAATATGAGGGGTATAAACAGTATCATAGCCCTTTTTTCGATGAAATTCTCTCCAAAAAGATTCAACAGCCTCTCTGACTTTTGATAATTTAGGGTGCCACAATATCAATCCAGGTCCAACTTTCTCGCTAATTGAAAATAAGTCTAATTCCTGGCCCAATTTTCGATGATTTCTTTTTTTAGCCTCCTCCATTATTTTCACATAATTATCTAACTCTTCTTTGGTAGAAAAAGATAAACCATAGATTCTGGTTAACATCTTGTTTTTCTCGTCACCACGCCAATAGGCACCAGCTATTTTATCCAACTTAAAAGAACCCAATTTGATTTTACCACTTGATTCAATATGAGGACCACGACACAAATCAACAAAATCACCTAATTGATAAAGACTAACCATCTCTCCTCCTTCTGATTTTAAATCTCTTAAAATATCAACCTTATAAACGTCACCGCTATTTTCAAATTTAGAAATAGCTTCTTCTATGTTCATCTCAGATCTAACAAACTTTAAATTTTGCTTAACAATATGCTTCATTTTTTTTTCAATTTCCAATAAATCACTATCCCCTATTTTTTGATCAAAAAAATCAATATCATAATAAAAACCATTATCAATATCGGGCCCAATAGCAAATTTAGCCTGAGGATATAACTGCATTACGGCCAGCGCCATAATATGAGCCAAGGAATGTCTTTGCATTTCTAGCTCATTTTTTTCATTTTTGTTTTCCATATAATTTTAATAAATTAATAAATAAAAAAATCTCGCTCCAATAATTTAAAATTTAAATAAATAATAAATTACTAGAACGAGATTTCTCCCGCGGTTCCATCTAGTTTCCTCAAAAGAGGCCACTTAATTTTTATCAAACAAAACTTAGTTTTTACTAATGTAAAAATTGCCCAAAGACAACTGTAGTTGGTAGCCACAGCAATCATTTTGATTGATAAGGTTATTTTATAATAATTTTATTTAAAAAGCAAATAAATTAAAATCCATTAAGACCTATTGTTCTCATTTGTTTATTAGCCTGTAAATCAAGAATTGTTTTCTTTAAGCCATTTTCTAGGGTTACAACTGGCATCCAGCCAAAGTGATTTCTAATTTTATAGGTATCTGGTATAAACAATTGGGACATGAAAAGCTTACTTGGTTCAAAAACTATTTTAGATTTTGAATTAGTGAATTCAACAATCATTTTAGCTACATCATATAATTTAACATCAGACTCACAACCAACATTATAAGGCCCATACAAATCAGATCGCATCACTTTAATAGCAGCATCAATCATGTCATCCACATAACAAAGAGAAGAAGAAAAATTTTCATCTCCAAAAATAACTATATCATCTCCATTTAAAGCGTTATTAACGAAATCTGGCAACATTTGATCATCCCTTAGTGCCATTCTCGGACCATAAGTTCTAAACAATCTTATAATTTTAGTGTCTAATCCAAAAACCTCTCGATAAGTATTAACCATTGTCTCGGCAAATCTTTTTCCCTCATCATAACAAGCCCTCTCACTTAAAAAATTAACGTTACCAATAAATTCTTCCTTAACCTTACTCTTGTCTGAACTGTCTTCACGCAAACCATAAACAACAGAAGAAGAAAATTGTAAAAAACTAGATTTATATTTTAAAGCAATATCCAGGGCGTTTTTAATAACTGAAGAATTAGATAAAACTATCTTTTGTTTGTTTTGATCAAAGTTTCTAGGAGACATTGGACAAGCTAAATTATAAATTTCTTGAACTCCTTGAAAAGAAATTTTAAATTTATTTAATTCAGGCATGCTTTCCAAGTCCAACTCTTCCACTATATCATGATTTATAAAAACAAAATCGGGATTAGATAAAAGATGCTCAATATTTTTAGCATTACTACTACAAAAATTATCAACACAAATAACTTTATTGTCTTTAATAAGTTCATCACATAAATTAGAACCAATAAAACCAGCACCACCCAAAACCAATATATTTTTTTTATCAAAGATTACTGGAGACATAAAAAAATATTAATTATAAACAATACAATTATACAATTTTTTTTTAATAAAATCAATTATAAGCTTCAATATAAGAAACCGAAACTCCACCTGAAAAATTTTCATCAAAAGCATAAAAAGAAGAAAGCAATTCACCTTTAACATTAAAAGTTCTAACATGAGGAGCTCCTCCTGGGCCAGCGCCACAAATTATTTCATCTATTCCATCTTTATTTAAATCACTGATAGACAAATTAACTCCCCCTTTAAAATTTTCTCCATAGGCCATTATTTTTTTTCTTTCTTTTCCAAAACTATCAAAAATTTTAATTTCCGATAAACGACCAGCACCAGGTGATATTATAATTTCTTTTTTATTTTTAGTTTTTTGACCATAAAGATTAGCTACTGCCACCTTGATTCCACCATAAAAATCATTCTCATAAGCAAAAAATTGACCCTTTAATTTGGCTTGATTGTCAAAAATACGAACATGCGGACCTCCACCAAAACCCGCTCCAGTTA
>CAZNDY010000029.1:0-6723 GCA_964572055.1 uncultured Gammaproteobacteria bacterium | reverse complement strand
CTATCTCAGAAACTCCATCACCATCAATATCACCAACAGCTAAATTAACTCCTCCGCGAAACTTTTCATCATAAGCAAAAAATTGACCCTTTAAATTTCCTTTTATATCAAAAATGCGAACATGTGGACCTCCGCCAACACCCGCTCCAGTTACTATCTCAGAAACTCCATCACCATCAATATCACCAACAGCTAAATTAACTCCTCCACGAAAAGCTTCATCGTAAATACTAAAACTATTTGAAATCTTGCCCTTGTGGTTACTAATACTCAAAGAATAAAAATTATTTTCTGATTGATAATTTTTTACTTCGCTTTGAGGGTAAAGCAAAAACATACCCGTTAAGTTCTGCCACTTTTCATCAGCCCATCTAGCCGAATAAAGAGCGTTAACCCTACCAACTCCTAATTGATTGTCAAAAGGACTGTTAAGATTATTTACATTATCGGAACTTTTTAAAAGAATCTCTAACAATTCTTTTTGATCTAATTTTGGGTTTATCTGTTTTATTAAACCCAAGGTGCCACTAACAACAGCTGAGGCCATGGAAGTTCCAGACCAATAACCTTGATATTCTAAGTATTTATTATTCTCGGAATCATAAAAAGAAGTAGAAAAAAAACTAATACCAGGAGCAGAAATATCAACACATCTAGAACCATAAGAAGAGAAAGCAGCTTTTTGATCCATGGAATCTAAAGCCGAAACCCCCAAAACTAAACCAGGAGAATCATAAAAATCAAAACAAGCCGGATAACTAGAATTTTTATTTAAATTAAAATTATCATTACCAACAGCCGAAACAATTATAACACCAGCACGAGAAGCTCTCTTGATAGCATCTTCAAATCCTTGATTATAATCAGACCCTGAAAAACTCAAATTTATAATATCAGCTCCATTGTTCACGGCATAGTCAATAGCTCTGATTACATCGTTAATTTTTCCCTCTCCTTTTTCATTCAAAGCTCTTAAAGCCATTATTTTTGATTTATTGGCAATTCCACTTATTCCCAATTCATTGTTAGTATTAGCTGCTATAATGCCAGCAATCATTGTTCCGTGATTCAAGCCATCATCACTAGAAGTAGAAGACAGCACAGGGCGAGGATTGGGTATGTTTTCAACAAAATTCCAACCAAAAACATCATCTATAAAGCCATTTCTATCATCGTCTAGACCATTTTCGGTCTCTAAATCGTTAAACCAAATATTCTTATATAAATCCGGGTGGTCAATATCGATTCCCGAGTCAATAATAGCTATAACTGGATAATCACCTCTAAGTTCATAATTCCAGGTATAAGCGGCTCCAATTTTTTTTAAATACCATTGATTCTTATAATACTCATCATTCGGATTTGAAAAATTTTGAGCAGTTACAAAATTAAAATTCAATAATAATAAAAAAAACGCTAAGAAAATGGCCCTTACTTTTTGTTTGGCTTTAAGTCTTAGCATATTTTTTATATTTTTTTAAAAAATTTTATTCTGCTGATTTTTCTTCTTTCTTCTCGGCTACAGGAGCTGCTTCTACTGGTTTTTCTTCTACCACTGGCTCTTCTTTAGGTTCAACCACAGTAACCACTGAATCATCTAAATGATTTAAAATTTTAAAACTAGCAGGAACTTTAATGTCTTTAACTTGAATAGCTTGACCAAATTCTGTAATAACTGAAATATCAACAGTTATATGATCAAGTAAATCACCAGGCAAACATTCTACTGACAATTCGTCTAAATTTTTAACCAATAAACCGCCCAATTCTTTAACAGCTTTTGATTCTCCAATAAATTTCAAAGGAATTTCAGCTGAAACAACTCTATTCATATCAACTTGATAAAAGTCAACATGAATAATAAAATTTTTAACAGGATCCTTTTGAATTTCCTTGATTAAAACATTCTTTTTTTCACCATCAATTTCTAATTCAATTAAATTAGATTCTCCGGCAGAAGAATAAACTTTTGAGAATTCATTAGCTTTAAGTTTTAAGTTTTTATTCTCTACACCCAAACCATAAAGAACTCCAGCAACGAATTCCTTTTCTAATTTTTCACCTTGGTTTCTTTTCTCCGCTTTTAATTTAATATCCATATATTTTAATTTAATAATAAAAGCTTAATCTAGCTTTAATTTTTAATTTTTATGATTTTGACTTAATAATTATATTTTGTACTATACCTATCAAAATAAAACTAGCTAAAGTAGCACTGCCACCATAGCTAACAAACGGAAGAGATATACCCACAACCGGCACAACTCCAACATTCATACCAATATTAATAAACATTTGAATAAAAATCAAGACCAAGGTACCCAATACAAAAAAAATAGCAAAATCATCATTCATTTTTTTAATTAAAATCAACAATCTACCAAATAAAATAAAATAAATAAAAAGAACCAAACTAGCCCCCAAAAAACCAAGCTCCTCCGATATAACCGAAAAAATAAAGTCATTCTGAGCTTCTGGTAAAAATTTTAACTGTGACTGAGAACCAAAACCAACTCCTCGCCCAGTAATTCCCCCCGAACCAACAGCAATCAAGGCCTGAGAGACATTATAGCCCTCACCCAAAGAATCAGCAGCTGGATTAAGAAGTGTTAATATTCTATTTTTTTGATAATCCTTTAAATAAAAATTCCAAGACAAAAAAGCTAAAAGAAAAAAAGGAATAATAATCAAAAGTAAATATTTTTTATCCATCCCAGCTAAAATAAGCATAATAAACCACAGAGCCATCATAATCATTGATGGCCCAAAGTCAGGCTGAAGCAAAACTAAAAAAACCAAAGAAAAGGAGCCCAAAAAAGACAGGCTCAACATCTTAAAGGGCCTACTCCTAAAGACTGTGTTAGAAAAAAAACTAGATAAGAAAATTATAAGTATTATTTTAACAAACTCTACTGGTTGTAAACTAAAATCAAAAATATCAAACCAGCCAGTTGTACCTCTAACAGTTTTACCTAAAAACAAAACTGCTATTAAAATTATTGCTCCAAAAATATAAATATACTTATTAAGACTCTTGATTAAATTATAATCAACAAAAGATGTTCCAAAAAGCAAAACAACTCCAAAAATAATATAAAATATCTGTTTCTTAAAATTTATAAGACTAACTGTTTCCTGCCCTAAAGCAATACTATATATTTCTATTAAACCAAAAAGAGATAATAAAAAAACAGCTGAAAAAATAATCCAGTCAAACCTTAAAAAATGTTCTTTGATTCTTTCTAGCATCTTATATTAGTGAAAATGAAATAAAAATTTTATTAAAATCATAAAACCCAGACCCAAAAAAATACCACCCAATTGACCAAAGCTCTTACCAAGAGAACATTCTTTTTTTAACTCAGGGATAAGATCCGATGAAGCGATATAAATAAAACCACCAGCAGTTATAGGGATTATAAAATCTATGAAGCTTTCAGAATAGAAACTAAAAACTACAGCAATCAAGGCTCCCAATAAAGAAAATAATCCTGACAAAAAGTTAAATAACAAAGCTTTTTTTACTTTATACCCAGCATGAATTAATACCCCAAAATCACCTATTTCTTGAGGTATTTCATGACTAATAACAGCAATGGTAGTAATTATACCCAAGTTAACATCTAATAAAAAAGCACCAGCAATAATCATACCATCTATTAAATTATGCAAAGCATCACCAATTAAGTTCATTTTACCAACAGGATGAACATGTTCCTCTGAGGTTGGAATATGACAATGCCTCCAGTGTATTATCTTCTCTAATATAAAAAACAAAATAATTCCCCCCAAAACACCAAACCAAACAAATTCACTGTGTTCATGACCAGCTTGATGAGATTTTTCCAAAATTTCCGGAAGTAAATGCAAGAAAGCATCACCCAAAAGAGCACCAGCTGACAAACTAACCAAAAACATTACTATTTTTTTTAACTTACCAAGAGATAAGCTTAAGAAAAAAACACCAAACAAAGAAAACAAGGAAGTAATAAAAGAAGCAATAAATATATAAATGTAAATATTATTCATAAAAATTTTTATTTTTTAGATATTTTTTTAGATATACTACTTTTTTTCTTGCTAACAGATTTTTTTTTGATTATTTTTTTTGTTAACTTCTTATCAGTAGAATCACTTTTTTTGTTTGTTTTTTTATTTGTTTTTTCATACTCAGCTATAACCTTCTTAAGACCTTCAACCGCCAAAACAGAGCAGTGAATTTTTTGTTTAGGCAAGCCCTCTAATTCAGAAACTATCTTATTCCAATTAAAATTTTTAGCTTCTTCAATTTTTTTTCCTTTAACCATCTCAGTCATAACTGATGCGGTAGCAATATTAGAAGCGCAACCAAAAGACAAAAATTTTATATCTTTAATCTTTTGATCTTTAACTTTTAAAGTAAAAAATAATTGATCACCGCAAACCATATTGCCAACTTCAGCCATGGCATCAGGATTTTTTATTTCACCAATATTTTTTGGTTGGCGAAAATGTTTTAATGTTTTTTTGCTATAATTCAATGACATATATTTTTAATTAAACTGAGATTGCTAAAAAATCAGTAATCCCTTTTTTATTTTATAGAACTAAATTTCCTAAGACGTTTAACTGTTTTAACCAATTCTTTTATAACCCGACTTACTTCTTTTTTCTTATTGTATCTGCCAAAAGTAAAACGAATATTGCTATTCATATATTCATCGCTCACTCCAATGGCTTTAATAACCGAAGAAACTCTTAAATTTTGAGCAGAACAAGCTGAGCCAGTTGAAACATGAATACCTTTAAGTGACAAATCAATCAAAATAGCCTCACCTTCTATTCCTTCAAACATAACATTCAAGCTATTTGGCGTTTTGTATTTTAGATCTCCGTTCAATCGAATATCTTTAATACTATTTTTTAATTCTTTCCAAAAATAATTTCTAATCTCCTTAACCTCTTTTAAGTAATTATTTCTCTCTTTATAGGCCAACTTTAAAGCTTCAGTCAAACCAACAATTCCAGCCATATTATAGGTTCCTGATCTCAGCCCATCTTCTTGCCCCCCACCAACAATAATTGGTTTTATTTTTATATCTTTATTAATATAAGCCAAGCCAGCCCCTTGAGGACCATAAAATTTATGAGCTGATAAACTCAAAAAGTCAACTTGCCATTTTTTAATATCAATCTTTAAATATGGTACTGCTTGGACAGCATCTGTATGAAAATAAATATTTTTTTCTTTAGCAATTTTACCAATTTCAACTATTGGCTGAATAGAACCAATTTCATTATTAACCGTCATAATCGAGATAAGAACAGTTTCTGGCTTTATTTTTTTCTTAAGCTCATCTAAAATTATTACCCCATTTTTATCAACTGGAATATAATCAAATTTAAAACCTTCATCTAAAAGCTCTCGAGCTGAAGATAAAACACAAGGATGTTCAATAGCTGATATTAAAAAATGATTACCTTTATCACGATTAGCTCTCATCACTCCTTTAATTATCAAATTATTAGCCTCAGTAGCGCTAGAAGTAAAAACTATATTATTTTGATTACCATTTATGATTTTAGCTATTTCTTTTTTGCATTCAGTAATTTTTAAATCATTCTCCTGACCCATAAAATGTATTGAAGAAGCATTACCATATTTACTTTCAAAATAAGGCATCATTTTCTTCAAAACTCTCTTGTCTATCTTAGTAGTAGCAGCATTATCTAAATAAATATTGGCCATACATTTACTTTAAAGTGATTTTTTCAATAATCACATCCTTCATTGGCCTGTCGCTTCCATCAGTATCAATCAAAGAAATTGAATCAACCACATCCATGCCAGAAATTATTTTGCCAAAGACTGGATGTTTGCTTGAAAGTGGTTCTTTATCAAAATCTAAAAAAGTATTATCTTTAACATTAATAAAAAACTGAGAACCACCAGAATTTGGTCCAGAATTAGCCATAGAAATTGTTCCCCTTAAATTACTAAGTTCTGGATCGACTACGTGCTCATCGGCAATTGCATAACCAGGACCACCAGTTCCCCACATAGCCACCATAGAATCATTTTTAGTTAACGGATCTCCACCTTGAATCATAAAATCAGCAATTACTCTATGAAACTTAATTCCATCAAAATATCCACTTTCAGCTAAATTTAAAAAATTAGCTACAGTTTCTGGCATTTTTTCATTAAAAAACTCAATTGTAAAATTACCTTCACTAGTTTGAAATTCGGCCTGAGAGTATTTTTTTAAAACATCTCTGTTTATCATTTCTTCTTTATTTAATTCAATCATATTTTTTTGATTATTATTTATTAAATTATTATTTTTATTTAAATTTTGACTATAATCAATTCTTTTTGGTTCTTGTTTACTACAAGCAGATAAAAACAGAATTGATGAAAACAAAATAACTGAAATAAGTATTTTTTTACTCATATTTTATTTAACTTGTCATACCAGTTATCGCACGTTCTAAGTAGTAAAAACTGATATCTAGTTATAATTAATTATAAATCAATAAACATTATATTATTAAACCACTCTCTTGAATCATCATTACCATACCAAAGATTAAATTCACTGCCCATTAAAGATTCTTGACCTAAAGATATGTAAAAATATTTATTTGGATTATTTTTATAATAAATAAAATAATCAGACGCATTTTTTTTACTATAAACCTCAGGACAAGAATCACATGTTGGAGATGGGTCACCACTAATAC
>CAZNDY010000028.1:0-10706 GCA_964572055.1 uncultured Gammaproteobacteria bacterium | reverse complement strand
GATTATATAATTTTGTTCAATACGAAGTAGCTGAAAATGGCATAATAGACATGGAAAAAGTGCGAGAGGTGGCCTTAAAAGAAAAACCAAAAATGATAGTTGCTGGCTTTAGTGCTTATTCTCGTGATTTGGATTGGAAAAAATTTAAAGAAATTGCTGATGAAGTGGGTGCTTATACCTTTGCTGATATTGCTCATATTGCCGGACTTATTGCTGGAGGATGTTTAAACAGCCCAGTTCCTTATTTTGACGTAATATCAAGTACGACTCACAAAACACTTCGCGGTCCACGTGGTGCTTTTATTTTATGTAAAGAACAATTTGCCAAACAAGTTGATAGAGCAGTTTTCCCAGGCATGCAAGGTGGTCCTCATGATCATATAACAGCCGCCAAAGCAGTTGCTTTTAAAGAAGCTCTTGAACCAGAATTCAAAATTTATTCTCAGCAAGTCATAAAAAATTCTCAAACCATGGCTAATAAATTTATTGAATTAGGCTATAACATAGTTTCTGGCGGAACAAATAATCATTTAATGGTTGTAGATTTAAGAAATAAAAATATTTCTGGTTTAGAAGCAGAACGAGCTTTAGAAAAAGCTGGAATTTCTGTTTCTCGTTCTACAATACCCAACGACCCAGCTCCACCAATGAAACCATCGGGAATAAGAATTGGAACACCAGCTGTAACCACTCGTGGTTTTAAAGAAAAAGAAATTTTAGAATTGACTGATTTGATAGATATGGTTTTACAAAACAAAGACGACGAAGTTGTTTTAAGTGAAATTAAAGACAAAGTAAAAAGTCTTTGCATAAACTTCCCAATATATAGAAAATAATTCTTATAAAACAAAAACTATTCGAACAAAACCCGCTTTTAGCGGGTTTTTGACAGTAAAGTGTTTTTAATTTAAAATAAAGTCACAAATAAGCTTCTTTGAGGCTATTGTTTATTTTGTTAATTATAAAAAAATGAATATTATTGATGGTAAAAAAATTGCTGAAGAAATAAAGACTAAAACAGCTAAAGAAGTTTTTTCTTTAATTAAAGCAGGAAAAAGGAGGCCAAGCCTAGCTATTATTTTAGCTGGAGATAGGAGCGATTCAGCTTTATATGTGGCACTCAAAGAAAAATCAGCTAAAGAAGTTGGTGTTGATACTAGCTTGTATTTAATTAGAGAAAATGATAGCGAAGAAGAATTTATAAAAACAATTGAATTTTTAAATAGTGATGATAGTATTGATGGAATACTTGTTCAATTACCACTTCCTAAAAAATTTAATACTGAGAAAATCTTAAAAAAAATAAATCCGATTAAAGATGTGGATGGATTTTGTTTTGATAGACCACAAGAAGTTTTATCACCAGTTATATTGGCTATTAAAGAAAGTTTACTTAGTCTTAAAAAAGATTTTAAAAATAAAAAAGCCTTTTTGTTTTATAATTCAGATATATTTAAAGATGAGGTAAAATATTTTTTGGAAAAAGAAGATATTTTTTTAGAATCTTATTGCATGAAGGATTCTTTAGACCCTGATGATAAAATAATAGAAAGTGTTAGAAAATGTGATATTTTGATTACTGCTGTTGGTAAGCCAAAATTTATTAAAAAAGATTTTTTATTTGAAGGAATGACAGTGATTGATATTGGAATAACTAAAGAGGGTGAAAAGGTTTTTGGTGATGTTGATTTTGATGATGTTAAAAAAATGAATATTAATATTACTCCAGTTCCGGGCGGTATTGGTCCGATGACCGTTGCTTGTGTTTTAAAAAACACGCTCATTGTTTACAGTTTGAGAAATATTAAAAATAAATAATGGAAAATATAAATAAAAAAAAGGAAGAAATAAAAGGTTTTTTAAAAAAATATTATAATTTTGATTCTTTTCGTTTGGGTCAGGAGCAAGCAATAAATAATATTTTAAATAAAAAAGATTCAGTGGTTATAATGCCAACTGGTGGTGGCAAGTCTTTGATTTTTCAATTGCCAGCCTTGGTTTTAGATGGGATAACAATTGTTGTTTCTCCGCTTATTGCTTTAATGAAGGATCAAGTTGATTCTTTAGCAAGACTGGGAATTCCAGCTACCTTTATTAACTCTTCTATCTCTTTGTCAGAAACAAATAAAAGACTAGAGGAGGTTAGTAATGGTTTTTACAAGCTTGTTTATGTTGCTCCAGAAAGATTTTATAGTATTTCTTTTTTAGAGTCTTTAAAAGATTTAAAGATTTCTCTTTTCGCTATTGATGAAGCTCATTGTATTAGTTCCTGGGGACACGACTTCCGTCCTAGTTATTTAAAATTAAAAACAGCAATTGAAATATTAAAGAAGCCAACTGTTGTTGCTCTTACGGCCACAGCTACTCCGGAGGTTCGAAATGATATTATTAAACAACTAAACTTAAAAAATCCGGATGTAATAGTTACTGGGTTTGCTCGAGAAAATATTCAATTTGGAGTGATCCATTCTAGTACTAATCGTAAAGTGGATTTTATTTTAGATGCTATTTCTGGCTCTGGTGGTGGTTCTGGTATAGTTTATGTAGGCACTAGAAATAAAGCCGATGAAATTGTTGAAAGGCTTTTAGAAAATGGTATTGAGGCGGTGGCTTATCATGCTGGCATGGATAGTGAAAGTCGAGATTGGGTGCAAAATAATTTTATGTCTGGCAAGGCTCAAGTAGTTGTGGCTACTAATGCTTTTGGAATGGGAATTAATAAGTCTGACATTAGATTTGTTATTCATCATGATATGCCCGGCACTATAGAAGCTTATTATCAAGAGGCTGGTAGGGCTGGTCGTGACGGGATGCCTAGTTTTTGTTTGCTTTTATATTCTCCTAGTGATAGGTATTTAAGAGAGTTTTTTATAAAAGGAGATAATCCGGAGCCAGAATTAATTGTTAAAGTTTATGAAACTCTTTTGGATAAAGAAAGCGATGCTATTAAGGGTTCAATATTAATAACTTACTCAGAGTTGGCTAAAGAGTTATCGGCCAACGTTCCGGAAATGGCAATTGGAACAGCTTTAAAAATCTTAGAAAAAGAGGGATATCTTTCTCGCCCTAATGATAAAAACGGAGGAGCTTTTTTAAAATCTAAAGTTGATTTTGCTTCCCTTTTATCTGGTTTAAGTTCAAGGTCTAAAGTTCAAATAGAGGCACTCAACAAAATTTATGATCGTTTTAAAGATGAATTGGAGAGTGGTTGGGATTTTAATTTGGAAGATGTGGCCTCTTTAATAAATGTTAAAAAAGATTCAATTCTAAGAATGATAAAAAGGTTAGCCAAAAAAGATTTACTAGAATATAAGCCACCATTTAGGGGAACAGAAATAAGAATTTTAAAAAGAGTTTCTTCTGATGATTTAAAACTAGATTTTAAAGCTTTATCTGAAAAACTAGAAAGAGCCGAAAATAAGCTTAACGAAATGGAAAATTATGCCTATTATTCAGGTTGTCGTCAAAAGTATATTTTAAAATATTTTGGAGAAAATTATTCTAAGAACTGTGGACATTGTGATCAGTGTTTAAGAGGAGTAAAAGAGGATGAGAACAGTTTTGAAGATGGTTTGCGAAGTTTTAGAAAAAAAGAATATTTAATTTAATTTTTTAAGATGAATAAAAAAGCCGAAAAATATTTATTGAATTTAGTTAATAGCAACTACGAGGATATAGCTGAGAGTTTTAATGAAACTAGAAAAAAACCAATGAAGCCAATGGTTTTAGAAATTGTTGAATCTTTAAACATTAAAACAGAAGACAAAGTTTTGGACTTGGGCTGTGGCAATGGGCGTTTTTTGGATGTTTTAGGTAATGATAAAAATTATTTGGGTGTAGATAATAGCAAAAACTTAATTAAATTTGCTAGAGAAAAATATGGTGATAAATTTCAGGTTTTAGATGTTTTAAAGTTGGATAAATTGAAAGAAAATAATTTTGATTTTGTTTTTTCTTGGGCCGTCTTTCATCATATCCCGGGTAATAACTTGAGATTAAATTTTTTAAATCAAGTTTATGACAAAATGAAAGATGACTCTGTTTTAGTTATTAGTGTTTGGAAATTAAGACAGAAAAAAAACTTTTTTTGTTTAGCTTTAAAATCTTTTTTAAATAATTTTCTTTATTTTAGGTTTTTAGATTGGGGAGATTTGGTTTTTAATTGGGGTAAGAAAAAAAACGGAATTAAACCAAGATATTATCATGCTTTTTCTAAAAAAGGATTTGAAAATATTTTTGAAAAATCAAAATTTAAAGTAGAAAATTTTTTAGAGGATGAGTTTAATTATTATATAATATTAAAAAAATAGTTTTGCCCTTAATTTTTTTTTTGCTATAATAGAATTATTCCTGTCATCCCAGCGAAAGTGGTAATCCAGAATTAGTATTTTTTATTACTCTAGTGGCTGGCAATCCCTCTGTCATTCCAGCGAGTCGCGTATGAGCGAAGCGAGTTTACGCGACGAAAGATGGAATCCAGAATAAATACCTAAACACTTTACTATTTATCAAAGAATTATAAATATAATTAAAATAAATTAATTTAGTATTTTTAAATGCCACTTTTTTACCCCCCTTCGCTACAAAAATAATATATAATTTTTATATAAAATGGCTGCGGCGGGCAAGGAAAAAGTGGCAAAATCGCGTGTCGCATAGCGACTATACGCGACAAAAACTTTCAGCAATAAAAAATTTCGGGACAGTCACTATAAAAGCTAGTAAAATTTAAAACTCGGCTAAACTAAAGCTTAGCCTCAAACAATTAAATTTTACACGCTTTTTACGCTCCTATCTTTTCCAAAGTTTTTTAAATGCTGATATTTAAAAAACAATTTTTGAAACTATGTTAAATCAAAAGAAGAAAGCCTTTACTCTCATCGAACTCTTAGTAGTAATAGCTATTATTGGTATACTTGCCACTCTAGCCGTAGTAGCTTTACAACAAGCAAGATCTAATGCTAGAGATGCTAAAAGAATGGCTGACATGAAACAAATTCAAACAGCCATGGAGTTATTCTTCAACGAAAATAGTAGATACCCTACCACTGAAGAATGGAATAGCGGCACTATAGTTTCTAGCTCTACCGGAGAAACGTTCATGTATTCTATTCCTTCTGCTCCTACTCCTGCTGATGGAGACTGTCTAGAAGCTTCTAATACCTATACCTATATTCCTCAAAACAATGGTGCTAGCTATACTATAGATTTTTGTACTGGCAAACAAGTATCTGACCTACCAGAAGGAGTTAAACAAATGACTCCAGGAGGAGTAATAATAGGCAGTAGTGGAAATATTGGTGGAGGAGAAGGTGGAGGAGGAGCTCCAGCGTGGGCATGTGGAGATGATTTTACAGATGAAAGAGATAATAATATCTATCCAACAGTTCAAATCGGAACCCAGTGTTTGTTTGCTAAAAACCTAGCCTATCTTCCAGCTGTCCATAGTAATTCTGAATTTGAAATCCAAGGACAAAACTCTCAACCAGGCTATGGTGTTTATGGTTATGATGGAAGTGATGTAAATACTGCCAAAGCTCAAACCAATTATTCTACTTACGGAGTATTATATAATTGGTTCGCAGTAGATCAAGTTAGTATTTGTCCCACTGGTTGGCACGTTCTATCCCATGATGAATTTACTGATTTAGAAAGAGCAGTTTGCACATCTGGAAGTTGTGCAACAGACTTTCCTTATGATACAACTACTATGGGAGAGAGAGGAACAAGCGAAGGCTCTAAATTAGCAGGAAGTTATGATCTATGGAATGATGGAGTTTTGAGAAATCACAGTGATTTTAATGATAGTGGTTTTAATATTCTACCAGCCGGCGACCGTAATACCGATGGTTCGTTTTACGATCTTGGTTCTTATTCTTTCCTCTGGTCGTCGTCTATCGATGGATCTGATGCCTGGCTCCGCTACCTGCATTCTTCCTATTCTTCAGTTAGTCGCAGCTATCTTAGTTTAGCTGGTGGTTTTTCTGTTCGCTGTCTGAGAACTGAATAAAAAATAAGTATTCCTTACTCAAAATCAGCTTGCCTGATTTTGAGATCTCTTTTTCTCTTTATCTCTTTAATTTTTAAATTTCTCTGTGAAATTTAAAAATTTGATTATAAAATATGGCCTTATCATCAGAACTAAAGGTATATAAAGAATAAATATAATTAAAATAAATTAATTTAATGTTTTTTATAAATGCCACTTTTTCAAAAAAGTGGCCCAAAAACTTTCAGCAATAAAAAATTTCGGGACAGTCACTATAAAAGCTAGTAAAATTTAAAACTCGGCTAAACTAAAGCTTAGCCTCAAACAATTAAATTTTACACGCTTTTTACGCTCCTATCTTTTCCAAAGTTTTTTAAATGCTGATATTTAAAAAACAATTTTTGAAACTATGTTAAATCAAAAGAAGAAAGCCTTTACTCTCATCGAACTCTTAGTAGTAATAGCTATTATTGGTATACTTGCCACTCTAGCCGTAGTAGCTTTACAACAAGCAAGATCTAATGCTAGAGATGCTAAAAGAATGGCGGACATGAAACAAATTCATACTGCTCTAGAGTTATTTTATAATGAAAACAATAGATATCCTACTCAAGATGAATGGAATAGTGGCTCTATAGTATCTTCTTCATCTCAAGAAACATTTATGTATAATATCCCATCTGCTCCAACTCCAGCAGATGGAGATTGCCAACCCGCCTCTAATACTTACACTTACATTCCACTAAACGATGGAGCAAATTATACTATAGACTTCTGTACCGGCAAACAAGTATCTGACCTTCCCCAAGGAGCCAAACAAATGACCCCAGGTGGAATAATATTTGGTAGCAGTGGTTCAGGTGGAGAAGAAACCCCAACTTGGTCATGTGGAGATAATTTTACAGATACAAGGGATGGTAGTGTCTATCCTACGGTTCAAATAGGAGATCAATGTTGGATGGTTAAAAATATGGAATATGATAATGGTTGTTCTGAAAATGTTTGGGTTGATAACACCGATGTTGGTTGGTGTGGTTGGTATGATATTGATAATAGCGAAGTAGTAATGAAAAAAAAATATAATAGAATTGCTTTTACCTTAGTAAAGGAAGCTAAAGCCCAAAATTATAGTACTGAAGGGGGGCTACTTTATCAATGGAGCATTGCCTCTATTATTTGTCCTAGTGGGTGGCACTTACCAGCCAGCGATGAGTGGACTATTTTGTTTAATTATTTGGGGGGAATATCTATAGCGGGAAATAAAATTAAGACAAGTACTCCTTTTTGGGATGGTGATAACAGTTCAGGATTTACTGCATTGCCGGCTGGTGTTGGTAATATAAGTGGTGGTTTTTCACAATTAGGCGATGTTGCTGTTTTTTGGTCATTTTTAGAAAATGGATCTACTGCTCCGTATATATTGTTAAATACTGGAGATCCTGATATTACTATTTATAATGGCCTTAAAGGAACTGGTAAATCAGTTCGTTGCTTAAAAGATTAATTAAAAAATAAAAAATTAAAACAAAAAACCGCATTACGCGGTTTTTTTGACATCAAACTATTTTTAATTTAAAATTAAATTATAAAAAACACATTAATTTTTTGTGGTTTTTTATTTTTATAAATATCTATTAGATTAATTGTATATTATGAATAAGAAAAAAATATTGGTTGGTTTTATCGGCCAAGGATTTATCGGCAAAAGTATGGCCGATGATTTTGAAGAACGTGGTTATAATATTGTTCGTTATAACAGAAGTAATTTTTCTCACAACAAAGAAAAAATTGCTGAATGTGATTTTGTTTTTATTGCTGTGCCAACCCCGAGCACTCCCAAAGGATTTGATGATAGTATTTTATTAGAAGTTATAAGTTTGGTTGGTGATGGAAAAACTGCTGTAATTAAATCAACTATAAAAATTGGCACAACGGAAAAAATCCAAAAATTATTTCCTAAAAAATTTATAATTCATTCCCCTGAATTTTTAACCGAAAAAAATGCTAAAAATGATGCCAGATTTCCAGAAAGAAATATTGTTGGTTATACTAAAAAATCTTTAAAGGTAGCCAACGATGTTTTAAAAATTTTACCGAAAGCTGAACATAATTTTGTTGTTTCTTGCAGGGAGGCCGAGCTTGTAAAATATATGGGTAATACCTTTTTAATGCTGAAAGTTGTTTTTGCTAATACTATTTTTAATTTAGCTAAGTCTAAAAAAATAAATTATGACAAGGTTTGTGAAATGGTTGGTCATGACTCTCGTATAGGTCATAGTCATTTAAAAATAAAACATCAAGGAGGTCTTGTGGGCAAGCTTGGTCGTGGTGCTGGTGGGCATTGTTTTATAAAAGATATGGCGGCCCTAGTAGAAATGTATAAGGAGTGTAAATTTAAAGACAAGCAGAATAATCTAGCTCTGAATTTTTTGGAATCAGCCGTTAGCTTGAATAATAAACTTTTATTAGACTCAGAAAAAGATTTGGATTTACTTTTTGGTGTTTACGGAAAATTAAAAAAATAATTTTAATACTATGCCACTCATTTCATCTATCTCTGGAATAAGAGGAACTATTGGTGAGGGTCAAGAAAATTTAAATCCACGAAATTTTATTAATTTTGTTTTGGCTTTTGGCCAGTTTATTAAACAAAATAATAAAAACAAAAAAATAAAAATAGTTATCGGTCGTGATGGGCGTATAAGTGGAAAATATTTTTTAGATTTAGCTATAAATTCTTTAATTTTTTTAGGTATAGATGTTGTTGATATTGATTTAGCTTCAACCCCTACAGTAGAAATTGCAGTTGTAGAAGAAAAGGCTGCTGGCGGAATTATAATTTCAGCTTCACATAATCCTAAAGAATGGAATGCGCTTAAGCTTTTAAATAGCAAGGGTGAGTTTTTAGATAAAAAATCAGGGGAAGTTGTTTTAAAAATTGCTAGTAAAAAAAACTACTCTTTTGTTTCAATTGATGAAATTGGAAAAATTATTAAAAAATATTTTTACACTAAAGTTCATATTGATAAAATTTTAAAACTTTCTTTAGTTGATAAAAATATAATTAAAAAAAGAAATTTTAAAATAGTTGTTGATGGCATTAATTCAGTTGGCTCTTTAGCTGTTTATAATTTATTGCAAAAATTAAATGTTAAAAATGTTATAATTATCAACAAAGAAGTTGATGGAAATTTTAATCATAATCCAGAGCCAATTGAAAAAAATTTAAAGCAACTTTGCAAGGAGGTTGTGAAACAAAAAGCTGATTTAGGAATTGCAGTTGATCCTGATGTTGATCGTTTGGCTTTTGTTGATGAACAAGGAAATTATTTTGGAGAAGAAAATACTTTAGTTTCTGTTTCTAAATATGTTTTAGAAAATTTTTCTGTATTTAAAAATAAATATCAAAAAATTAGCGTTTCTAATCTTTCTTCCTCTTTAGCCTTAAAAGATGTTACAGAAAATTATCAAGGAAAATGTTTTTATTCAGCTGTTGGTGAAGCCAATGTAGTCGCTGAAATGAAGAAGCAAAAAGCAGTTATTGGCGGTGAAGGTAATGGTGGTATAATCTATCCAGAGTTTCATTATGGCAGAGATGCTTTAGTTGGCATTGCCCTTTTTTTAACTTATTTGGCTAAAGAAAAAAATAAAGTTTCTGAGTTGAAAAAAAAATTGCCTAAATATTTTTTATTAAAAGACAAAATTGAATTAAAAAAGTCCTTGAATGTTGATAAAATGTTTGATAGGATAGAAAAAAAGTATAACAAGTTTGAAATATCTAAGATTGATGGTTTAAAAATTATTTTTTCTCAAAATCGGTCTTGGATTCATTTAAGAAAATCTAATACAGAGCCGATAATTAGGGTGTATTGTGAAGCACGTAGTAAAAAATTGGCTAAAAATATTTTTAAAGAAATATCTATTAATTTAAAATAAGTTATGAACAAAGTTATTATTTTAGCAGCTGGTAAGGGGAAAAGAATGAACTCTGATTTGCCTAAAGTTTTGTCTCCGATAAATAATCGCCCCATGATTGAGTATTTAATTAATTCAGTTTCTAAATCAAAAATAGATTTACCCCCAATAATTGTTGTTTCTCCAGACAATAAAGAACAAATTTCTAATGCCTTAAGTCATTATGATATTAAATATGCTGTTCAAGAAAAACAACTTGGCACTGGACATGCTGTTTTGAGTGCTCAAGATTTAATTGAAGAAGAGGTGGAAAATATTATAGTTCTTTATGGCGATCATCCTTTTTATAAAGAAAGCTCTATTAATAGACTTATTGATAATCATAAAACAGAGGTTTCAATGATGACTGTTAGAGTCGAAGATTTTAGTGAGTGGAGAAAAAACTTTTACCATTGGGGTCGAATAATTAAAGATGGTGAAGAAATTAAGGAAATTATTGAATTTAAAGATGCTAGTGATGATGTGAAGGAAATAAAAGACGTAAACCCAGCTTTATTTTGTTTCAATAGAAAATGGTTGTTTGAAAACATTATTAATCTTAAAAATAATAATAATCAGCAAGAATATTACTTAACGGATTTAATTAAATTAGCTTTTGAACAAAAAATTATTATTAGTTCTTCTTTGGTTGATCCAGAAGAGGCTGTTGGCGTTAATAGCCCCGAAGAACTGGAAGTCGCTAGAAGTTTGGCCGATAAATTTATTTTTTAATTATTTTATATTTTAGAGTAGATTTATTTGT
>CAZNDY010000027.1:0-10734 GCA_964572055.1 uncultured Gammaproteobacteria bacterium | reverse complement strand
ATACTTGTTTTTTTAAACCCTCCCTCTGGTTAAAGGTGATAACATAAAATTAAAAAAACCATCAACCATTCCTGTGGTCATGAGCAAGCCAATAAAAATAATTACTAGTCCTACAAGTTTGTATCCCATTCTGGAGCCACCTTCTGCTCCTAAGTGTTTTTCAAACCAATTAATCCTCCCAAAATTTTTTAGAAGCCATTCAGTATACATAACAACTAACGTTCCTATTACTATAAAAATTAAACCACCTATTATTTTCATATTTGTAATAATTAATAATTTATATAATTAATTTTATTGTATATAATTTAAAGGATTTTGTTTAGAGCCATTGGAAATAACTTCAAAATGAATATGTGGTCCAGTAGACCAACCAGTTGATCCCATGTCAGCTATTATATCCCCTCTATTAACCTCATCTCCGGCCTTAACGTGTAACTTAGAGGCATGAGCATATAAAGTTTTTAAGCCACCACCATGATTAATAACAACGTTGTATCCATAACCAGTATTCCAGCCAGACCTCTCTACTGTACCACTTTCAGCTGCATATAGAGGAGTTCCTGTTTTATTGGCTATATCTAAACCATTATGTTTCCATGAGTAATATTGAGTGATACGATGTCCTACTGTTGGCCATAATAATTTTCCTCCGCTATAGTTTGTGCTTGGTGTTGTTGGTATTGATTGAGCAATTGAGGTGCCAGTGTAAGTAGGTCTGCTTGCTGGTGTTGAAACTATTATTTTTCGGCCCCCAGGAATAAATATTTTTTGGCTTAGCTTTAAAACTTCTTCTGAATCAAGATTGTTGGCAATTATAATTGAATCGGATGAAACGTCATATTTTTTTGAAATACTGCTTATAGTTTCGTTTTTGGCAATAACATGCATTAGTCCAGTTTGAGGCAATATTTTAAGCGTATTGCCTGGTCTAATCAGAGATCTGGAAGTTAGATTATTTTCCCACAGTATTGTTTCAACGCTTATGCCAAAATCCTGAGCGATGCTACTAATAGTATCTCCACTTTGAACAGTGTATTCTACTATTTCTTTTCTAGCGTCTCTAGCTTTTGGGGTTTGAGCTAAGGCTGGCCTATTTAAAGAATCTCCAGACAAAATACTATCTTCTTCATTTTGTGAATCTAATAAAACTTTTTGTGAATTTTTTATTAAATCTCTTTGTTCTATATAATTAGATTGAACAATTATTGAGGGTCTTTCTTCGTATCCGCTTTCAATTATTAATTCCTCTGGCTCTGCTACAGAGAAGTCACTGACGATTGTTTGAGCTAAGGCTGTTTTATAAACTCTTTTTTCAAAAGGCAATCGATTATTAGATAGACTGTTAAAAGTTAAAATAATTCCAATTATTATTAAAATAAATATGGGATAATTTTTCTTAAAAATATAAAGATGGGAATTATTTTTTTTATTTATTTCTTTTATTTTTTTATAAATTAATATATACTTATAATATATATTAATTATTATTTTAAAGAAAAAGAAGCTCAGAATTGATTTCAGAGGTTTGTAGATAAAATAATTTAAGATAAAAACTACTATTTTCTTTATTAAAAATAAGGCTTTTATCAATAATATCAGTATTTCTGCTAAGAATTTTTTAACTCTAATTTTAATCATAAATTACTATAAAATGTTATCATTTTGTTAGTTTTTAGTCAATTTAAATTAATAATATAAAATTTTATGCATAAAATAGTATTAATTCGTCATGGAGAAAGTGAATGGAATAAAAAAGGTTTGTTTACTGGCTGGACAGATGTTGATTTAACTCCCTTAGGTTTAAAACAGGCTAAGGAGGCAGGAAAAATTTTAAAATCTAAAAAATATAATTTTGATCTGTGCTTTACTTCATTACTTAAAAGGGCTAATAAAACTTTGAATATTGTTTTAGAAGAGATGGATTTATTATGGTTGCCAGTTTTTAAGACTTGGCGATTAAATGAAAGACATTATGGTAATTTACAAGGTTTGAATAAAGTGCAAATGGCCAAAAAGTTTGGAGAAGAACAAGTTTTTATTTGGCGTAGAGCTTATGACGTTCGTCCTCCAGAAATTAAAAAAAGTAATAAATATAATCAAATAAAAGATCCTCAATATAATTTTTTAGAAAAACCAGTTTTATCAGAATCACTTAAAGATGTTGTGGCGCGGGTTATTCCTTTTTGGAAAAAAGATGTTGTGCCAGCATTAAAGTCTGGTAAAAAAATAATTATAGCAGCTAGTGGTAATAGCATTAGAGCTATAATTAAATATTTGGACAATGTTTCAGAAGAAGAAATTTCAAATATTAACATTCCAGTTGCCACTCCACTTGTTTATGAGTTGGATAGAAACTTTAAGTCAATAAAATCTTATTATTTAGGTGACTCTAAAAAAATTAAAAAATTGATAAATATTTCAAAAAATCAAGGTAGTATTAAAAAATAATTTATATGCAAAAAATAATAAACCTAGATCAAGCTGTAGTTAATGCTTTAGAATTTTTATCTAAAGAAAAATTACCAAAATTAAATTTAAAAGATTTTTCTTTCCCTTTGGTTGTTGGTAGCGGTAATGCTTATAATACTGCTCAAATTATTTTTTCTAAACAAAAGGCCATTATTGCTGATGAAAGTAATTTTAGAGAAATAATTTTACGTTATAAGGATTTAATTAATAAAAAAATAATCAAGGAAGCTGTTATTATTTCAGCTTCTGGTGAAAAAGATTCTGTTTGGGAAATAGAGTTGGCTAAAAAAAATAAATTAAAAACTATTTTACTTACTTGTTCTCCTGATTCAACGGCTGCCAAATTGGCTGATAAAGTTTTAGTTTATCCCAAGACAGCTGAACCTTATACTTACAATGTTTCTACTTATTTAGGAATGATTTTATCTTTTACTAGAGAAAAACCAGAAAGTATTTTAAATTTTTTAACAAAATTAAAATTAACAAAAAAAATTTCAGATTTTAAATCTTATTCTTTTGTTTTGCCTGATGAATTTTTAAATATTTGTCCGATGTTAGATATTAAAAAGAGTGAATTATTTGGTCCACTAGTTTCAATTAGAGCTTTTAGTTTTGGACATGCTCGTCATGCCAAGTTTGTGATTAGAGATAAAAATGAGTTAGTAATAACCTTAGGCAAAGAAAAAAATAAATATTTTGGCGAAGAAAAAAGTCGTGTTCAAATAACTTTACCAAAAAATACTGATTTTGCTCTAATATTATGTTTAACTTATTATTTAATTGGCAAAATTCAAGAGTCTAAACCGGATTATTTTAAAAAACACATCAAAAATTATTGTCGTGATTATGGTCCGAAGGCTTATGGTAAAAAAGATCAGTTTGAAGTAATTGTTAAATAAATAAAATTAAAATTAATTAAAAAAATATGTCAGGACATTCCAAGTGGGCAACAACTAAAAGAGCTAAAGCTGTAGTTGACGCTAAAAGAGGTGCTATTTTTACTAAGCTAGGCAATATTATAACTATTGCTGCCAAGAAAGGTGGCGATATAGATGCTAATCCTAGTTTAAGAGCAGCGGTTGACAAGGCTAAGTCAGTTAATATGCCTAAAGATAACATTGAGAGAGCTATCAAAAAAGGAACCGGAGAGTTGGCTGGAGATGCTGTTGAAGAGTTATATTATGAAGCTGTTTTGCCAAACAATGTTCAAGTAGTTATAAAATGTTTGACTGATAATAAAAATCGTAGTGCTGCTACTGTTCGTCATGCTTTATCAAAGGCTGGTGGATCTTTGGGTTCTGTGATGTGGAATTTTGAACAAAAAGGGGTTATTGTGATAACCAAGGAAGAATTAGATACCAAAAATATAAACTTAGAAGAATTAGAACTAGAATTAATAGAGACCGATATTGATGATTTTAAATTGGAAGAAGATGTCGTTGTGGTTTTAACTAAGGTAGAAAATTTACAAAAAATTAGAAAATATTTGGAAGATAAAAATTTAATTATTGATTCAGCTGAAATAGAATATATTGCTAAAGAAAAAAATAACTTAGAAGAAGAGTCTTTGGAAAAAATTAGAAATTTTGTAGAAGAATTAGAAGATCTGGAGGATGTAAGTGATTATTATTTAAATGTTGAGGTTTAGTAAAAAAAAGTTATCCACAGCCTTTCCACATAAACTTTAAAAAAATTCAAGAGCACAATAACAAGCCCCTTTATTTAAAGGGGTTTTGTTTGTGTTTGCCCCATCTATTATTTTTTGCTATAATTTGTTTTACAAGATATAGTGGTTATAAATAATTTTACTACACTATATGTTGTGTTTAACTAAAATAAATGAAATGTCCTGTTTGTCACTTTGAAGATACAAAAGTAGTTGATTCTAGAATGTCTGGTGATGGTTTTTTAATAAGAAGAAGGAGAGAATGCCTAAAATGTGGTTTTAGATTTTCAACTCATGAAGAAATGGAAATTTTAGATCTAACTGTTGTTAAAAAAAATGATCGTAAAGAAGCTTATGATCGCGAAAAAATAGTAATTGGATTAAGGAAGGCTTTGGAGAAAAGAAATTGTGATGAAGAGAAGTTCAAAAAGTTAGTGTATTGCATCGAAAGAGATTTACAAGTTTTAAATAGAGATGAGGTTTCTTCAGTAGAAATAGGAGAAATAGTCATGAAAAATTTAAAGAAAATAGATAAGGTTGCCTATGTTAGATATGCTTCCGTTTATCAATCGTTTGAGGGCTTAGAAGAGTTTAGCGAAGAGTTGGAAAAATTGTTAAAGAACAAAAAAAATAAATAAAATTTAACATAGTCTATTTTAAAAAATTTTATCTTGCTTTAAAGTTTTTTAAAATAGTTTATAAAATTACATGCCCAATCAAAATGTAAGCCAAATTCGCAAAAGATCAGGTGAAATTTCTGATTTTAAGCAGGAAAAAATTACAGAAGCTGTTTTAAAGGCGATGAAATCAGCCAATGAAAATAATTTGTCTTTAGCTGAAGATATAAGCTCTAAAGTTATTTCTAAAATTTCCAAAAAATTTCATCACAACACCATTCCGGCCGTAGAAGAAGTTCAAGATGTTGTTGAAGAAACTTTAATTGAAGAAAAGCTTATTAAGACAGCCAAGGCTTACATTCTTTATAGAGATCAAAGAAGACAGGTCAGGGAAATTAAAGACAATACAGAGGAAAAATTAATGGAAGATTATTTGGGAAGATCAGACTGGAGATTAAAAGAAAATAGTAATATGAGTTTTTCCGTGCAAGGTTTGAATAATTATATTGCTTCATCTATTTCTGCTAAATATTGGTTAAACAAGCTTTACCCAGAAGCAATTAGAAAGGCTCACGTTGATGCTGATTTTCATATTCATGACTTAGGACTACTTGCCCCATATTGTTGTGGTTGGGATTTAAAAGATTTGTTGTTAAAGGGTTTTGGTGGTGTTTCTACCAAAATTCAAAGTAAACCACCAAAACATTTTAGAAGTGCCTTAGGTCAAATTGTTAATTTTTTCTATACTATGCAAGGTGAGGCAGCTGGTGCTCAAGCTTTTGCTAATTTTGATACTTATTTGGCCCCATTTATTAGATACGATGATCTTTCATATAAAGAAGTAAAGCAGGCTTTACAAGAATTTGTTTTTAATGTTAATGTTCCAACTCGTGTTGGTTTCCAAACTCCTTTTACAAATGTAACGCTTGATGTTACCCCTTCTACTCTTTTAGGAAAAGAAAATGTTATTATTGGCGGGCAGTTAATGGATGAAACTTATGCTGATTTTCAAACAGAGATGGATTTGTTTAACAAGGCTTTTGCTGAGGTTATGATTGAGGGTGATGCTTCTGGTAGGGTTTTTGCATTTCCAATTCCAACTTATAATGTTGACAAGGATTTTGACTGGAATCGTGAATCATTAAAACCAATGTGGGAAATGACATCTAAATATGGAATTCCTTATTTTTCTAACTTTGTTAATTCTGACATGAATAGGGATGATGCTCGTAGTATGTGTTGTCGTTTAAGGCTTGATAATCGTGAATTAAGAAAAAGAGGTGGTGGCCTTTTTGGGGCAAATCCTTTAACTGGAAGCTTAGGTGTTGTTACTATTAATTTAGCTAGATTGGGTTATCTAGCTAATGATGAAAAAGATTTTAAAGATAGATTAAAAAAATTAATGGATTTAGCCAAAGATAGCTTGGTTATCAAGAGAAAGGTTATTGAAAAATTTACTGAAGATGGTCTTTATCCTTATTCTAAGTTTTATTTAGCTGAGATTAATGAAAGATTTGGTTCTTATTGGAAAAATCATTTTAATACAATTGGCCTTAATGGAATGAATGAAGCCGTTTTTAATCTTCTAAAATCTGATTTAACTAGCGTAAAAGGTCATAAGTTCGCCCTTGAAGTGATGGATTTTATGAGAGAGATTATTAGAGGTTATCAAGAAGAGTCTGGTGACTTATACAATCTTGAGGCAACACCAGCAGAAGGATGTACATATCGTTTTGCCAAGAAAGATAAGGAACTTTATCCTGACATAATCTGTGCTAACAATGAGGCAGTTAACAAAGACGGAGCAGATCCTTATTATACAAACTCTACTCACTTGCCAGTTGGATTTACTGATGATATTTTTACAGCTCTTGATTTGCAGGATGAACTACAAACCAAATATACGGGCGGTACTGTTTTGCATGGATTTTTAGGAGAAAGAATTAATGATATTGAACTTACAAAAAAATTAGTTAAAAAAATTGTTGAAAATTATAAGTTGCCTTATTTTACAATAACTCCTACATTTTCAGTTTGTCCGATTCATGGATATTTGTCAGGTGAACATAAATATTGTCCTAAGTGCGATGAAGAAAGAGGCCAGGGGGTTTTTGTCCACAATCAAGGAGTGAGCGAGGAAGGTGTTCATTCTAGTGATTGCCAATGTTAAATTGTTAATTATTAATTTAGAGTAGTATTATGAAAAATCTTAATACTGCCAATACAAAGAATATGAGTCCAATTGAAACAAACAAAAGAACAGAATGTATTGTTTATAGTCGCGTTGTTGGTTGGTTAACACCGACAGTTAATTATAATAAAGGCAAATTTGCTGAATATTGCGATCGAAAAACTTATAAGGTTAATTCAGAAAAAGTAAGTAGTTTTAAAAATTAATTTTGTTTGAGATGATTATTGGTGGTTTGGAAAAGCTTAGTTTAATTGACTTTCCTGGTTATTTATCAGCCATTATTTTTACTAAGTCGTGTAATTTTCGTTGTCATTTTTGTTATAACCCCATGCTCGTTTTCGCCGAAGGCGAGAGCGAATTAAAAAATATAGATGAAGGTCCTTCTCTGATCCCGGAGGAAGACCTTTTTCTTTTTTTAAAGGAGAGAATAGGAAGGCTAGAAGGCTTGGTTATTTCAGGTGGCGAGCCAACTTTACAGTCAGATTTGAAAGATTTCATAATTAAAGTTAAAAAAATTGGTTATAAAATAAAATTAGACACTAATGGCACTAATCCTGAAAAAGTTTCTGATTTAATTAATGATGGTTTAGTTGATTATGTGGCCATGGACCTAAAGGCTCCTTTTGATAAGTATGAAAAAGTTATTGGCGTTAAGACTGATATTGAAAAAATAAAAAAAAGTGTTGATTTATTAATAAAAGGAAAAATTCCTTATGAGTTTAGAAGTACGCTAGTGCCTGGATTGGTTGATGAATCAGATATTTTGGAAATGTCCAAAGATATTAAGGGTGCAAGTCTTTGGTATTTACAAAAATTCAAATCAGATGTTGATTTGGTGAATAAAGATTTTAAAAATAAAAAATCTTTTACTGATACAGAGATGAATAATTTTTCTGAAATTGGTTCAACCTTTGTAAAAAAATGCATTTTTCGAGAATAGAAGCAAATAAAAAAACATCTAATTAAACAGGTGTTTTTTTGTTTGATTTTTAAGGTCTGCTTTGCTATACTCTTATTGAGGATATTATTTTTAAAATAGACCTTTTTTGTCGTTTGTCTATTATTTTATAAAAAATGGAAAACAAGGATTATCAAGAAAAAACAATAAATGATCTTTTTGTAGAAGAAGAATCCAAAAAAAATAATGAAGAAAAAAGATTGACCGAGCTGTTAGAAAAAAATTTAGAATTAAGTAATGAAATTTTGGAGATTAGTAAGTATGTAAAAAAATATATTGTTTTTCAAAAAATAATGGTGTTTGTAAAGATTTTTTTAATATTGATTCCAATTTTGCTAGCACTTGTTTATTTGCCACCTCTTCTAAAGGGGGTTGTGGAGCCATTTCAATCTGTTTTAAGTATTTATACCGGTGTTGAAAGTGGTAATTTAGATTTTTTGCAAGATTTAAACAAATAATTTTCTTATAAATATATGTCTAATAATGAGGTGATTTTTTTTGGTCAAACAAATTTTAGAAATGAAATGAGAAAATTTGGCATTAAAACTGATGATCGTCGTCGGCACATGTATTTGATTGGAAAAACTGGTATGGGTAAATCAACTGTTTTGGAAAATATGATTGTTAATGATATTAGAAATGGTAAGGGTGTGGCGGTTATAGATCCTCATGGTGATTTGGCAGAAAAAATAATAAAATATATTCCCAAAGAACGAATTGACGATGTTGTTTATTTTAATCCAGCTGATATGGATTA
The DNA here is from genome assembly GCA_964572055.1 of uncultured Gammaproteobacteria bacterium. GTDB lineage: Bacteria > Patescibacteriota > Patescibacteriia > Patescibacteriales > UBA12465. The sequence continues at coordinate 2,073 of CAZNDY010000027.1, read as the reverse complement.
TCCTATAGCCTTTAATTTAGTGGAACAAGTTGAGCCTCATTTAAGACATTTGGTTGCTTCTGGATTAATTGGTGTTTTTAAGAAGTTGTGGGCTGATTCTTGGGGTCCTCGTCTGGAATACATATTAAGAAATGCAATTTTAGCTATTTTGGATTATCCTGGCTCAACTCTTTTGGGGGTTGTCAGGATGTTGTCTGATAAAGTTTATAGAAAGAAGGTTGTGGCTAAAATTGAAGATCCGGTTGTTAAGTCTTTTTGGGAAAAAGAGTTTGCTGGCTATGCTGATAAGTTTGCTTCAGAAGCTGTTTCTCCTATTCAAAATAAAGTTGGACAATTTTTATCCAGTTCTTTTATGAGGAATATAGTTGGTCAAGTTAAATCTTCGGTTGATATGAGGCAAATAATGGATGAAGGAAAGATATTGATAATGAACATGAGTAAGGGTCGAATTGGAGAAGATAATTCAGCTCTTTTAGGGGCTATGATGATTACTAAAATTCAGTTAGCGGCCATGAGCAGGGTTGATATTGATGAGGGTGAGAGAAAAGATTTTTATTTATATATTGATGAGTTTCAAAATTTCTCTACTGAAAGTTTCGCTAATATTTTGTCAGAAGCCAGAAAATATCGTTTAAACTTGATAATGGCTCATCAGTACATAGAGCAGTTAGACGAGAGGGTTAAGCCAGCTGTTTTTGGTAATGTGGGAACGATTGTTGTTTTTAGGGTTGGTGCTGCTGATGCTGAAGAATTGGTTAAAGAGTTCACCCCAGTTTTTACAGAGGAGGATATTGTCAATTTGCCAAAATATGAGATGTATTTAAAATTAATGATTGATGGTGTGGCTTCTGATCCGTTTTCGGCGAAAGGTTTGCCACCACTTTTAGAGGAAGAAAAAACTAATAATGTAGAGAAGGTTATTATTAGTTCAAGAGAAAAATATGCTACTGAAAGAAAAATAGTTGAAGAAAAAATCATGCGTTGGCATATGGAAGACGAAGATGATGGTCAAAATTTAGAAAAAAAAGAAAATAGTAATAAAGAAAAGAGTAATAATGAGAGATATCAAAATAATAATTGGGCAAATAATAAAGATTTAAAAATTAAGAAAACTGAAGATAAAAAAAACATTTTTCAAGCTCACTGCTCGGCTTGTGCTAAAAATATAGAGCTTCATTTTAAGCCAGATGGCATTCGCCCTGTTTATTGTAAAGATTGTTTGCTTAAAATTAAAAATAATAAGAACAAAAAAATAAGTAATTCATCTCAAGGAAGTAAAAAGCTTGATAATCCTGATAAAATAGAGTCTAAAGAAAAAAAAATCATTAAGTCAGAGCCAATTATTAAAGATTTTAGTATTGCTGAGATAAGTCTAGAGGCCTTGCGAGAAGTAAGTCCAGTAAATTTTAAGGGTAAAGAGATAAAGAATAAACAGCAAGATTTGTCTCAATCTGTTGATGAATCTAGTGTTTCCGAGATTGATTTAGAAGAGGGAAAAGACGTTTCCTTTGATAATTAGTTTTTGTATGAATTATTTAAAAGTAGCTAAGGCCACAGAACTTTTTGGTCGAGATAGAAAAATTTATAGATTTTTAGAGATTTTACCAGGGGCTTTGTCTTTGGGGGGTTTGTTAATTTTAGTTGTTTTTTCTTTTATTAAGCCTGTTTGGGTAGCTTATTTTTTAATTGCTTTTAATGTTTATTGGCTTTTGCAGGTTGTTTTTTTGGGAGTTTATTTGATTGCTTCTTACAATAAGTTAAAAAAAAATAAAAAGATAGATTGGCAAGAAAAATGTAAAAATATCGATCAAGAAATTGATTTTTTGCCAGAAGGATCTTTGGCAAAAAAAGGATTGAGAGTTGAAGACCTTATTCATTTGATAGTTTTGCCAACTTACAATGAAGATTTAGAAATTATTAGAACTTGTTTTTTGGGTTTAATTAATAATAATTATCCAACAAAAAAAATGATTGTAGCTTTGGCCATTGAAGAGAGGGCTGGGCAAGAAGCTTTAGAGAGAGCAAAAATTATTGAAGAAGAGTTTTCTGATAGGTTTAGAAATTTTTCTGTTT
>CAZNDY010000026.1:0-11381 GCA_964572055.1 uncultured Gammaproteobacteria bacterium | reverse complement strand
GACAATTGACTTAATTTTTGAAATAATATATAATTAAAATAGGCTTAAAACAACCTGTTTTGAGCATTTTTATAATTTAAAAAATCATGTTTTCCGCATTTTTCTTATAAATATGGAAAACAGTAGGCGTTTATTGGTATTTGTTTTGTCAATGCTAATGAATCAAAAAAGAAAAATATGAATATTCCAAAATTGGAAGAAATGTTAAAAGCTGGTATGCACTTTGGTCATAGAACCAATCGTTGGCATCCAAAAATGGAACCGTTTATTTTTACTAAAAAAAATGGTATCTATATTATCAACATTGAAAAAACTCAAGAGCAATTAAAAAAAGCTTTAGAGTACATGGTTAAATTAAAACAAGAAGACAAAATTATACTTTTTGTTGGCACTAAAAAACAGGTCAAATCTCAGATGAAGGAAATGGCAGAGGCTATTAAATCTCCTTATATTATTGGTAAGTGGCTAGGTGGTCTTTTGACAAACTTTCTTGTTATTAAAAAGTCAATAAAAAAATATCAAGACTTGTTGAATGATAAGGCAGCTGGAAAATTAGCTAAATATACTAAAAAAGAACAATTAGATTTTGATAGGGAAATTAAGAGGTTAGAAGAGCGAGTTGGTGGTTTAACTGGATTAACTCGTTTACCAGACGCAATTTTTATTTGGGACTTAAAAGAAGAAAAAACTGCTGTGGCCGAAGCTACTGCTAAAAATATTCCAATTATTGCTGTTTGTGATACTAATGTTAATCCTGAATTAGCTAAATTTCCAATTCCAGCAAATGATGATGCAACCAAAACAGTTACTTTGCTTTTGGATTGTATTAAGGAAAATCTTGCTGATGCTAAAAATATTAAATTAAGTTAAGATTTATAATTAATTTTTTAATAATATGGAGCAAATAAAAGAGTTAAGAGAAAGAACTGGCGCTGGTATGGTTGATTGTAAAAAAGCTTTAGATGAAGCTGGTGGTGATATAGACAAGGCTATTGAAATTTTGAGAAAGAAAGGTATAGCTAAAGCTGCTAAAAGAAGTGAAAGAGATGTGGCTGAAGGAATTATTGTTGTTGGTACTAACGACGACAAAACTGAAGCTTATGCAGTAGAAATAAATTCTGAAACTGATTTTGTAGCTAGAAATGAAAAATTTCAAGAGCTAGCTAATCAAATTTTAGAGGTTTTGAAAGATAAAAAACCACAAACAGAAGAAGAATTATTAAAAACAGATTTGAACGGATCAACTGTGGAGGAAAATATTAACAATCTAAGTGGTGTTATTGGTGAAAAATTAGCCTTAGGTAGATTTTCTATTGTTTCTGGGCAAACAGTTGCTTCTTATTCTCATTTAGGTGGTAAAATTGGTGTTTTAGTAGCCTTAGATCAAGCAGGAAAAGACGAATTAGCTTCTGATGTTGCTATGCATATTGCCGCTGCTAATCCTCGTTATTTAAACAATGGAGAAGTTCCTAGTGCTGAAATAGAAAAAGAAAAGGAAGTTTATAGAGAGCAATTAATTAAAGAAGGCAAGCCAGAAAATATGATAGAAAATATTTTACAAGGTAAAATAAAAAAATATTATTCTGAAGTTTGTTTATTAGATCAAGAATATATTAAGGATGATAAGAAAAAAATATCTGATATTTTAGAAGGTTCTTCAATTTCTAAGTTCGTTAGATTATCTTTGTAAGATTTGTTTGAAAGTAAATTATCATAAAATAAAACGAACTTAACGTTCGTTTTATTTATATAAGTTTAAATTATGAAAGTTGTTCAAATACAATTCACTTCTTGGGATAAAAAATATAATTTTAATCCCAGAGATTTAGAACTTAAAGAGGGTGATGTGGTGATAGTAGAAACTGAATTTGGCCAAGAGATTGGTGAGGTTTTCGATTTTAAAGAATTATCCAAAGATGAATTAGATAGAATTGATGGCGAGATAAAGCCGGTTGTTAGAATAGCTAATGAAGATGATTTGTCTAAATTAACTTCGATTTCAGAAAAAGAAGAGGCCTTAGAATATTGTAATAAATTGATAGAAAAATATGACCTGCCAATGAAATTGGTTGATGTTCATTTTTCTTTAGATAAAAATAGAATTAACTTTGCTTTTTATTCAGAAAATAGGGTTGATTTTAGGAATTTAGTAAAAGATTTAAGTTCTCATTTTAAAGGTGTTATTCGCTTAACTCAGATTGGTAGTCGAGACGAAGCTAAGGTGAGCGGTGATTTTGGTCATTGTGGTCGTGTTTTGTGTTGTCGAGGATTTATGAAAGATTTTTTTTCTATTGGTTCTGAAATGGCTGAGGCTCAGCAAGTTTCTCATCGTGGTAGTGAACGTGTTTCCGGGATGTGTGGGAAATTGATGTGTTGTTTGTCTTATGAGTATGATGGATATGTTGAATTATCAAAAAACCTACCGCCAATAGGAACAAGAGTAAGCGTTGATGGTCGAAGAGGCGAGGTGGTTGGTCATCACATATTAAAGCAGTCTGTCAACGTTTTGTTTAAAGGGGAAAAAGATGGCGAAAATGATGTGGTAGTTGAAGTTGATATTAATCGTCATAAAAAGAAAAAATCGTAATAAACAAAACAACTTAATAAAAATAAAAAGCCCGTTTTTGGGCTTTTAGTTTTTTAATCAACGCTTTTTATTAAGCTATTTATATCCTTAGCTATTTCTCTTCGGATTTTTGTTCTGAACTCTAGATCTTTAACTAGAAAAAGATTGGATATGGATAATTTTATTTCATCTTTTTTGATTTTGTTTTCAGGTTTGTTGTTTTTGTCAAGAATTTCTCTAGCCTTTATCATAAAATCAATAGCCTCCATATTTAAGATGTCCTCTTCGCTGATATATTCCATGGCAAGATATTTAAATTTTAATTTACATTCGTCTAATTTTTAGAAAAGAGCCTTTATAATATTAGGCTCTTTTTTTTAGTTTTCCATGGCCATTAGTTTATTAACTTTTTGGGCCATTTCTTTCTTTGCCTCCATTACAATGTTTTTGCGATTTTCAGCTAAGAGCTTGATAAGACAGAGTCTTATTTGTCGTTTTTCTTCGCCAAAGAGATCGTCGGATTTTTCCCGTATAACCTCTTTTATTTTTCGAGTAAAAGACAGTATGTCTAGCTCTTGCACGTCCTTGTCAGAAATCCAATTTCTTTCCATTTTTATCTTTTTTTTGTTGTGTACTACGTTATTTTGTGTTATAATTTGGCTATAACTAAATATGATTACATCATTTTTTAAAAAAGTCAATACTTACTTTAAGTTAACAAAAATATATGTTTGAAAATTTTTTTAACAGGAAAAAGGAGAAGCCATTTTTAAGCGTGGCTGATTATAATGTTTTTTTAAATGAAAAAAAAGTCGAACAAAGCAATGATGAAATTAAATCCTTATTAGAAAAGGTTATTAATTCCCCAGAAATTTATATAGAAAATCTCAAAGGGCAAAAATTGATTGGTAGTGATTTTGACACGGCCAGAGAGATTATTTGGAGAAATTTAAATTCTGACAATAATGAAATGAAAAAAATAGAGGAAGCTTTAAATCAAAATAAGCTTTCTTATAATAGAGTTTCACAGCTGTCGCTAATTCTTGATTTGGCCGAAGATAAATTAATTAAAGTTGATGATTTAAAAGAAAAGCTTTCTTTTTTAATTGCTAAGGTTGATAATAAAAAATATTCAAACATGATATTGAATGATAAAGAGTCTTTTATGAAAGAAGTTGATGAAATAGCAACTCATCTTTATGATCGCTTATAATAAAAATTATAATTAAAATAATCACTTAATTTAAAAGTGATAATAAAATTTATGCCAAAAAATTTAAACATTGCTATCAATGGCTTCGGTCGAATCGGTCGAGCAGTTTGTAAAATTATTATTGATAAAAATCCTAATTACAAAATAGTGGCCATCAACGATTTAACTGACACTAAAACATTAGCTCATCTTTTAAAATATGATTCAGCTTACGGTGTTTATGATAAAAAAATTTCATCCGATGATAAAAATATAATTATTGCTGGTAAAAAAATTCCAGTTTTTTCAGAGAAAGATCCATCTCTTTTACCTTGGTCTAAAATGAAAGTTGATGTTGTTTTGGAGTGTACTGGAAGATTTACTAATAAAGAGGCCTTAGGTTTGCATATCAAAGCTGGGGCTAAAAAGGTTATTCTTTCGGCTCCTTCCAAGGGAGAAGGAAAGGTTAAAACTATAGTTATTGGGGTTAATGAAGAAAAGATTAATAAAAATGATAATGTTTTGTCTTGCGCTTCTTGCACAACTAATTGTTTAGCTCCAGTAACCGAAGTTATTAGAAAGAATTTTGGTATTAAAAAAGCCTTGATGACAACTATCCATGCCTATACAGCTGATCAAAATTTGGTAGATGGTCCGCATAGAGACTTAAGAAGGGCTCGTAGTGCCGCTTTAAATATTGTACCAACAACAACTGGCGCTGCTAAAGCTATCGCTTTAACAATCCCTTCTTTAGCTGGAACTTTTGATGGTTTGGCAGTTAGAGTTCCAGTGGTGGTTGGTTCTTTGTGCGACACGGTTTTTGTTTTAAAGAAAAAAGTTAAGACTGAAGATGTTAATAAGGCCTTTGTAAAAGCTTCAAAAACAGCGAAGTTTAAAAATGTTATTGAAGCTTCAACCGAGCCTTTGGTTTCAAGTGATATAGTTAAAAATAGTCACAGCACTATTGTTGATCTTTCTTTGACAAAGGTTATGGGTGGTGATTTGTTAAAAGTTGTTGCCTGGTATGATAATGAGTGGGGTTATTCTTGTCGTTTAGTTGATTTAATAAAATATTTAAAATGGTAATATGGCCAATCTTTTAGATAAAATTAAGAAAGTTGAATTGGTTGGTCGTGGAGGAGCTTCTTTTCCTGTTTATTTAAAATGGAAAACTGTTAAAAGTGAAAAAAGTTTAGAAAAATATTTAGTGATAAATGGAGCAGAAGGTGAGCCTGGTATATATAAGGATGCCTATATAATAAATAATTATCCAGAAGAGTTAATGGGTGGGGTAAAGATTGCATCTGATTTTATTAAAGCTAAAAAGATTTATTTTTATTTAAACAAAAGTCTTTATGACTCAAAAAATAAATTAAATAGAATAGCTAATTCAGTTGGCTTGAAAGGCAAGATTGTTTTTTTTCTAAAACCAGTAGATTCTGGCTATATTGCTGGAGAAGAATCTACTATTTTAAATATTATAGAAGGAAAAAATATTGAATCTCGACTTAGACCACCTTTTCCGGCTTGTAGTGGTCTTTTTGGCGCGCCAACTTTAATTAACAACATTGAAACTATTTATAATGTTTATTTGGTAAGTAAAAATAAATATCAGAATAAGAGATTTTATTCTATTAATTTTGATAAAAAAAATAAAGGAGTTTATTTTTTATCAGAAAACTTAAGCATTAAACAGATTTTGAAAGAAACTAATAACTACCCAGATTATAATTTTTTTGTTCAAATTGGTGGAGATGCTTCTGGCGAAGTTTTAAACAGTAATCAATTAAATAAAAAAGTTGATGGAGCTGGGTCTATTACTATTTATAATCTAGAAAAACATTGGCCAGAAAAACTATTAAAGTATTGGTTGACTTTTTTCAGAGATAATTCTTGTGGTAAATGCACTCCTTGCCGTGAAGGAACATATCGTCTTTGCGAGATGTTTGACAACCTTTCTTTGAACATGAGAAAAGAAAAAGATTTTTCTGATTTATGTGATAATTTATTTTTGTCATCATTTTGCGCTTTGGGAACATCAGCTCCAATAGCTGTTCTTAGTTATTTTAAAAATGTTTACGAACCCTTAATTGTTTCTCAGAAAAAAATTAAAGGTCTTGAAAAAAATGTTAAAAGAAAAAAATAAAGAAATTAGAATAAAAATAGACGGTAAATCATATAAATGTGCAGCAGGAGAAAAAATATTAGATGTAGCTAAAAGAAATAATATTTTTATTCCATCTCTTTGCCACCATCCGGACTTAGATATTAAGGCTAATTGTCGAGTTTGTGTTGTTGAAATTAAAGGTTTTAATCGTTTGGTGACTTCTTGTTCAACCATGGTTTGTGATGGAATGGAAGTTTTCACTAATTCTCCTAAAGTTAAATTATCAAGAGATACTAACTTGAAGTTGATATTTTCAGCTCACATTGAAAAATGCTCTGATTGTAGTTCTAGATTTAATTGTGACTTACTTTCTTTGGCTAGAAGGTACGGTTTGAATATTGCTAATTTTAAAGATCGTAAAAGTAAAAGAAAGACATATAAATTTTCTAATTCAGTTGAGATTGATGGTAGTCAGTGCATAGATTGTCAAAATTGTGTTGATGTTTGTTCTAATGTTCAGAAAATAAATTATTTAAAAAAAACAGGGAAGGGATATAAGCAAGAAATAGTTCCAGTTGAAGATAAGGATGTAGAATGTATTTATTGCGGACAATGTACATTGCATTGTCCAGTAGCTTCAGCTCAAGAACAATATAATTGGGACGAAGTTGAGAATATTTTAGCCAATAAAAAAGGAAAAAAACTTATAGCAATGATTGCTCCGTCTACCAGAATTTCAATTGGAGAAATGTTTGGCTTTCCTTATGGTTACAATGCTGCTGATCAAATGGTAAACGCTTTGAAACAACTTGGTTTTGATGAGGTTATTGATGTTAATTTTGGAGCTGATGTAACAACCTTAGTTGAGGCAGAAGAGCTTTTAGAGAGATTGGCTGATAAAAAAGCTAAATTGCCAATGATAACATCTTGTTGCCCTGCTTGGGTTAAATACTTAGAGTTTTATCGACCAGACTTAATACCACATTTAACAAGTTCTAGATCTCCTCAAATTCATTTAGGTGGAATTATAAAGACTTATTGGGCGCAAAAAAAGAATATTAAGCCAAAAGATATTGTAACTGTTTCAATAATGCCTTGCACGGCTAAAAAATTTGAATCTCGAAGACCAGAATTAAAGATTAATGGACTTTATCCAATAGATGAAGTGATGACGGTTAGGGAGTTAGCTTTTTTAATAAAAAAGAATGGAATTGATTTTAAAAATTTAAAAAAGGTAAAGTCTAATGATTTATTTAATGATGGTAGTGGCGCCGCTGTTATTTATGGTGCCTCTGGCGGGGTGATGGAGTCAGCTCTAAGAACTGCTAACTATATGATTTGTAAAGACTCTAACAAGGCTAAAATTTGCCATTCTAGACTTGAATTTAAAGAAGTTAGAGGCTTAAAGGGGGTTAAGGAGACAAGAATCAATTTGAATGGGAATAAGCTTAATATAGCTGTAGTGAGCGGTATTGGAAATATAAAAGAAGTTTTATCAAGTTTGAAAAAATATCATTATATAGAGGTCATGGCTTGTCCTGGTGGCTGTATTGGTGGTGGAGGCCAAATCATTCCAAGTTCAATGGAGATAGTCCAAAAGAGAATGAAAGGCTTATATAATAGCGACAAGAAAGAGAAAATAAGAACTGCTCATGATAATCAGGACGCAGTTGAAGCATTTAACTGGTTAAAGAAAAATAAATTATTTCACAAAGTTCTACACACTAAATATGTAAGTAGAAAAAAATAATTAATTAATAATTTTATGGAAAAATTAGCTAGTATTACAATTTTAACCACTAACAGGCAGCAAAATTCAACTGAAATTAATAGAATATTAACAGAGAATAGTCATTTAATAATTTCTAGAATGGGTGTTAATGTTCAAAAAGCTTGTACAGATAATTGTCCAGGAATGATTCTCCTAGCTTTAAAAGGAGAAGAGTTAAAAATTTTAAACATGTTAGAATCATTAAATAGAATAGACGAGATTAAAGCTGAAATTCATCTTTTTCAAGAAGAGTTATAATATAAATTTAATTTTATGAATAATTTAAACCAATTAGAGTTTGGATTTATTGTATTTTTGTCTATTTTAATTATTTGGACTATTCCTTGGAAGGGTGTAGCTTTGTGGATGTCAGCTAAAAATGATCATAAGTGGTGGTTTGTTGCTATGCTTTTAATTAATTCTTTGGCTATATTAGAGATTGTATATATATTTGGATTTAGTAAAAATAAAAAAGTGCTTAAAAATTAGGTTTTTTGTATAAATTATTTATACATATATTATTATAATTATTTAAAATAATATAGGTCATGAAATTGAAGCAGATTGTGTTTATGATTATCACAATGAAGACTCCCAATGTCAAAAATGTACAAGTTTTAAAAATTTAGGAAATCATGGTTTTTGCAGTGAGGCTAATTCTGAGGTTCCTTTAACTGGACATTGTGATTTTTTTCAGTCAATAAATTAATTTTTTAAAAAATAATTTTAAATTTTATGATTATTACAACCGGAGAGCAAATTCCTGGGAAGGAAATAGAAAAGATTTTAGGCGTGGTTAGGGGCGGTACTGTTAGGGCCAGAAATATTGGTCGTGATATTTTTGCTGGTTTAAAAAATATTGTTGGTGGGGAAATTAGCGAATATACAAAATTACAAGCCGAGTCTAGGGAAGAAGCTATTTATAGAATGGAAGAAGATGCTAAGAAATTGGGGGCTGATGCTATAATTGGAATGAAATTAAATACTTCCATGATTACTCAGGGTGCTTCTGAAATATTAGCTTATGGAACAGCTGTTAAGCTTAAATAATAATAAAAATATGTTTAATTTTTTGGATTTTATTTTTATTTTTATTTTTTCTATCATTTTGATTTATTTAATTTTTGAAAGATTAAAAGAGAAAAAGCAAGAAAAATTTGAAAAAAGAGACAATTAAAATAATTTTTTATGTCAGAATTAAAAATATTGGGTAAAATAGATTTGAATCAGTTTTCTAAGGAAAAAAAACCTCACATTAACATGGAAGAGTCTTTTAAGTTTTTGAATAGTGAATTGGAAAAAATATCTAGAGAATTTAATAGTTTTTATGGTGATTTTATTGAAAAAGATGGTAGTATTAAAATGATGGGCGAGGATGAAAAACTACACAAAGATATAGTTTCTGTAAAAAGTGAAATTTATGGAGATAAAAAAGATTTTCCACAAATGGCTGAGCTAGCTATAACTGTTTTTTTAAATAAAATAATTGGTGATCGTTTTATAGTTGTCAGATCTTCAAAGTATGATGATTATGAGCATGGAGTTGACAATGTTTTGGTTGATAAAAAAACAGGTTTTGTGGTTTGTGGGTTTGATCAAGTTTTGGGCATGGGAAGCGGTGATGGTTCTGATAAAAAAAGAGAAAAAGTAGAAAAAATAAATTTAAAAGGAGGAATTAAACTAGATTACGGCATAAAGCTTGACGATGATCAAAGAATAAGGATAAGTAAAATGAAAAATATTCCTGCTTTTTTCTTGGGATTAACCAAAGATAATTTAATTTCTTTGGTTAAAAATATGTCTGAGGATAAAAATTCTGATGATTTAAGTAAGAATATTTTGAATAAAATATTAAAATCTCTCAAGGAGCAGGAGGAAAATATTAAAAATCTATTAAAGAATCAAGATGATTCAAATCTTTTGAATAATGTTAATAAGTTTGAAGAAGTGTTATTGTTTTTAGAGTCAAAAGTTTAAAGTTGAGATTTTATCAATAAAGCACCAGATTAAGTGGTGTTTTTATTTGCCAAAGACCAATAAAAAATATATAATATATTGGCTATATAAATAAGAAATATATAAAAATGTTTGAAAAATCTATAGAAATATTAAGAAAAATTGAAGAAAATGGCTTTGAGGCTTATTTGGTTGGCGGATGTGTCCGTGATTTATTGATGTTTAAAGAGCCTAAAGATTTTGATATTACTACTAATGCTTTACCTGAGGATGTTTTAAGGATTTTTGAAGACGCTCGTTATGAAAATGATTTTGGCACGGTTTTGTTTCCAGTTAGAGATGAAAAGGGAAAAGCTATTTCGGTAGTAGAGATAACCACTTATCGAAGTGAAAGTGGATATAGAGATCATCGTCGTCCTGATGAAGTGGTTTTTGAAAAAGAGTTGGATAAAGATTTGTCTCGACGTGACTTTACGGTTAATGCCATGGCTTTATGTTTGCCGGGAAAAAATCAAGAAAAATATGATTCTAAAAAAATAGAAATAAATGATGAGGAATTTTATTTAGTAGATTTCTTTGGAGGACTTAAAGACATTAAATTAAAAATTATTAGAGCTGTTGGAGAACCTCTTGATCGTTTTAAAGAGGATGCGCTTCGAATGATGAGAGCTGTTCGATTTTCTTGTCAGCTTAACTTTGATTTGGAACCAAAAACAGAAAGAGCAATTGTTAAGATGGCTGGCAGTATAAAATTTATTGCTAAAGAAAGAATTAAAGATGAGTTAGTTAAAATCTTATCTTCAGATAAGGCCATGGAGGGGATTGAAAGATTAAGAAATTTAAAATTACTTCAATATATAATACCTGAACTTCTTTTGGGAGAAAAAATGGAGCAAAATCATCATCATGTTTATACTGTTTTAAAGCACAGCTTATTATCTTTAAAACATTGTCCTAGTAAAAAATGGCAAGTTCGCCTAGCTTCTCTTTTGCATGATGTGGGAAAGCCAGCTTCCATGAGAGTTATTAATGGGGGTCGAACTTTTTATAATCATGAATATATTGGAGCCAGAATTACTAGAAAAATAATGGATAGATTAAAATTTTCTAGAGAAGATACGGAGATGGTTGTTAACCTGGTAAAAAATCATATGTTTTATTATAATGTGGGAGAAGTTACTGCTGCTTCAGTTAGAAGATTAATTGCTAAAACCGGTAGGGAGAATTTGAATGATCTTATTGATTTAAGAGTGGCTGACAGATTAGGCTCTGGCACTCCCAAGGCTATGCCTTATAAACTTCGTCATTTACAATATATGATGGAAAAAGTTCAAAACGATCCAGTTTCGGTTAAAATGTTAAAAGTAAATGGTGATATTATGATTTCCGAGTTAAAAATGGAACCAGGGCCAAAAATGGGGGCAATTTTAGATGTTTTATTAGCAGAAGTTTTAGAAAATCCAGAGTTGAATGAGAGAGAAATTTTAATAAAAAGAGTTAAAGAGCTTGATAAATTAAATTTACAAGAATTGAGAGAAAAAGCGAAAGAGATTATAGAGGAAAAAAGAGATGAGGAAGATAAAAATATTAAAAGAAAATTTAAGGTTTAGTTTTTGTGTTTGTTGTCCCAGTGAGTAAAGTGTGAGGGAAGTGAATTTTATGTGACAAAAGATCAGATATAGAATAAATACTGAATAAATTTGCGAACTAAAAATTTAATTATAAATATAATTTAGAATAAAATATATGAAAAAGAGATTTTTAACTTTAATTTTAATCTTTCCTTTAT
>CAZNDY010000025.1:0-11592 GCA_964572055.1 uncultured Gammaproteobacteria bacterium | reverse complement strand
CTCTTTCAAAAAGCTAAAAAAAATTCTCCTTGCATAGTTTTTATAGATGAAATTGATGCTGTTGGTCGTCGTCGAGGAGCTGGTCTTGGTGGTTCACATGATGAGAGAGAACAAACTTTAAATCAAATATTAGTGGAAATGGACGGCTTTGATCCAACTGTTAATATAATTGTTATTGCAGCTACAAATAGACCTGACGTCTTGGATCCAGCTTTGCTTCGCCCAGGAAGATTTGATCGTCAAGTTGTTGTGGACTTGCCAGATCTAAAAGATAGACAAGAAATATTAGATGTTCATGCTCGCAAGAAACCTTTATCAAAAAATGTTGATTTAAAATTAATTGCTGAAAGAACTCCTGGTTTTAGTGGGGCTGATTTAGCTAATGTTTTGAACGAGGGAGCTATTTTAGCGGCTCGTGCTAATAAAAAGAGTATTGATATGGAGGACTTGTTTGAGGCTATAGAAAAAGTTATGATGGGTCCAGAAAGAAAAAGTAGAGTTATAAGTGAACAAGAAAAAAAGATTACAGCTTATCATGAAGCTGGGCATGCTTTGGTAGCTCATTTTTCACCTAATACCGATCCAGTCCATAAAATTTCCATTATTGCTCGCGGTCAAGCAGGCGGTTATACTTTAAAATTACCATCAAGTGACAAGAGAATGTATAGTAAAGATTATTTTTTGGATGAAATCGCAGTTCTTTTGGCTGGTCATTTAACTGAAAAAAAGATTTTTGGAGAGGTGACAACTGGTGCTACTTCTGATTTAAGGAGGGCAACTAATATTGCTAAAAAACTTATCACTGATTATGGTATGAGCGATAAATTGGGGCCACGTACTTTTGGAGAAAAAGAAGAGATGATTTTTTTAGGAAGAGAAATTCACGAACAACGTGATTACAGTGAAAAGATAGCAGAGCAAATAGATGAAGAAGTTTTTGGTTTTATTGACATTTCCAAAAAGAGAGCAGAAAAAATATTAGAAGAAAAAAATAATTATCTCGAAAAAATAGTTGCGGTTTTAATGGAAAAAGAGACTATAGAAAAGAAAGAGTTTGATGAAATTGTTGGGGCTTAATTTGTTTTGTAAATAAAATTGAAATAAATTATTTAATATTATGTTAAGCACCAAGAAAAAGGCTTTTACGTTAGTTGAATTGCTTGTGGTAATAGCTATTATTGGTATATTAGCAACACTTGCCGTAGTAGCTCTTCAGCAAGCTCGCTCTCGAGCTCGTGATTCTAAGCGTGTGGCTGATATGAAGCAAGTACAAACCGCTTTAGAGTTGTTTTTTAGTGAAAATAGTAGATATCCAACTAGTGAGGAATGGAATTCTGGCATGATATTTTCTGCTTCTAGTGGAGATATTTTTATGCAAAATATTCCGGTAGCCCCAAGTCCAGCCGATGGAGATTGTTTGAGTTCTTCTAATACTTATTATTATGTTCAAAAAAATGATGGTGCTGATTATGAAATTTCTTTTTGTATTGGAAATTCTTTAGCTGATTTAGATGATGGCCTTAAATGCTTAACTCCTGGTGGTATAATTGCTGATAGTTGTGATGCTTATTTTAACCCACAAGAGCCAGTAGTGCCTGAATATAGTAGTTATGAAGTTTTTTTTGAGTTCGAAAAAAATGTAGTTGATGTTGTTCCGATTGGTACGGATTTAATTTTTATTGATACAGATAAACAATTATGGAAATATAGTGGTGGTGAATACACTTTACTTCATCCTACCGATTTAAGATTGGGTGCAGTTGGCGGCATTGGTTCGTCGGGACACACTTTGGTTTATCTTCAAGGAAGATTATTTACTTCCGGTGATACTAAATTATCAGAAATAGATACAGATACCTGGCAAATAAATACTATTCAAACTGGCGGAGACAATCGTTTTGGTCACTCCGTAATTAGTTGGAATGGTGATATTATTTTTTCTTATATTGGGAAAATATATAATATCGATTCTTTGGTTCAATTATTTAGCTCTGATACTTATGTTACCCTTTCTTATTTAGATGATTCTATTAATAGCAGTCGTCTTTGGTTGCCTGGCTATGGAATAAGGTATAGGGAAAATGACATAACGTCAATTTTTACGCCGGTTGTTCAGGCTATATTTGTTCAACATAAGTTTATGCTTGATTTTAATAATGAGCTTTACTGTACGCACTCTAGTCGTGTTTATAAATATGACAATGAAAATGATATTTGGGATTTATCAGCAGTTCCTAGTGGGATTCGCCAAATAGCTATTGTTGATAATGAACTTCATGCAGTTGGAAATAGTGGAATATATAATATTGACGGAGATATTCTTTATACTTTTAGTCCAAGCTCTACTACTGGCAAATTTTTTACTTATAATGGTGAGGTGGTTGTCTTTGCTGATAATAAACTTTTGCGTCCTATTAGGTAGTTATGGGATTTGACAAAATGCATTATAAAATATAATATAAATCCAGAATTAATTTAAAATTTATTAAATACTTTTATGTCAGTACCAAAGAAAAGGAAGACAAGCTCCTCCACTAGGCAGCAGAGATCTCATCATTCTTTAAAAAAACAAACTTTAGCGACTTGTTCAAAGTGTGGACAAGCTATTAAACCACATACTGCTTGTTCTTTTTGTGGAAATTATAAAGGCAAGGTTGTTTTAAAAATCAAAAATAAAACTAAAAAATAAGGCATTTTCATGCTTTATTTTTGTTTAATTTATGGCTAACAGACATTTATCGAGAACGATTGCTATGCAATCACTTTTTGAGTGGGATTTTAACGGAAAAGTTTCAAATATTTCAAATATTATTGAAAGAGACTTTTCTGATTTTGCACCAGATTTTGATGATCAGGGTTTTGCTATTAGATTGGCTGAAGGAGTTATTGAAAATATTGAATTGGTAGATTCTTATATTAAAAAATATGCTACTGAGTGGCCGATAGATCAAATTAATTCAGTTGATCGCAATGTTTTACGTTTAGGTATTTATGAATTAGCAATAGCTACTGAGGTGCCTCCCAAGGTTGCTATTAATGAAGCAATTGAAGTGGCTAAAAATTTTGGAGGAGAAGCTTCTGGAAAATTTATTAATGGTGTTTTGGGTTCTGTTTATGCTGATATGCCAGAAGAAGAAAAAAATAAAAGAGAAAAAATAGCCGAAGATAGAAAAAAGAAAGAAGAAGTTTTAGTTGAACAAAAAAAAGATTCGGCCGTTTAATATTTTTATTTAGACCTGTTGCTTAATAATTTTTATTTTTTTAAAAAATTATTAGGCAACGAGTCTATTGTTTTTTATGACAAATTTAAAAGAATTAGAAAAAAAGATTGGTTTTTATTTTAAAAATAAAGATTTTTTACAACAAGCCCTAACTCATAGGTCTTATTTAAATGAAAATCATAATTTTCCTTTCGGGCATAATGAACGTTTAGAGTTTTTAGGCGATGCTGTTTTGGAAATAATTATTACCGAATACTTATTTATTAATTTTCCTAACAATCCAGAGGGCGACTTAACTAATTGGAGGGCTAGCTTGGTTAATGCTAAAATGCTTTATCAAGTTGCTGATAAGTTAAACATAGAAGATAATATATTGCTTTCAAAAGGTGAGTCTAAGGATAAAAATTCCAAGGCTAGACAGTATATTTTAGCTAATGCTATTGAAGCTTTGATAGGTGCTATTTATTTAGATCAAGGAATTGAGCCAGCAAAAAAATTTGTACTTGATAAAATAATTATTAATTTGGATGATATAATTGAAAATAAGTCTTATTTGGATCCTAAATCAAGATTTCAAGAATCTTCACAAGAAAAAACAGGTATAACTCCAGTTTACAAAGTTTTAAAGGAGGAGGGACCTGATCATGATAAAAAATTTACTGTTGGTTTGTTTTTAGATGAAGAACTGGTTTCTATGGGTGATGGTGGCTCTAAACAAGAGGCTCAAGTAGATGCAGCCACTAAAGGCTTAAAAATAAAAAATTGGTAATAAATATATGGATATAAATCAAATTTTTAAAATAGCTATTGAACAAAAAGCTTCCGATGTCCATTTAGTATCTGGCTTAGCTCCTGTTTTGAGAATAGACGGTGTTTTAATTTCAATTGATAAATTTCAGGGTTTATCAGATTTTAAGGTTAACGAAAGTTCTTTTGATTCTAATGTTGGAAAGGAGCAAGATTTATTTGTTAACGATGATCAACAATCTATTAATTTGACAAATCCTATTTATGAGGATAGCGGTAATTCAGTAGAAAGATATGTTTTGTCTGATGATGATGAATTGATTAATAGTGAAATTTCTGAGAGTATTTCTTCTTTAACACCTTCCTTGGAGAGTTATGATTTAAGTATTGTTACTAACAAGGAGATGGTTAAAGCTATTCGACATATTTTAAATAAAAAACAAATTGATAGATTTAATCGTAAAAAAGATTTGGATTTTTCTTATCAGTTTGAAAATTATAGGTTTAGATCAAATTTGTCTTTTGAAAAAGGGAACATAAAAATGACAGCTAGAATTATAAACGAATCTATGCCGACGATGGAATCTTTAGATATGCCTCGTCAGGTTTATAATTTATTAAATTTAAATCAGGGCTTGATTTTAATAACTGGACCAACTGGTTCTGGTAAGTCAACATCGCTAGCGGCCATGATTGAATATATTAATAATAATCGTAGTTGTAATATAGTTACCTTTGAGGACCCAATTGAATTTGTTTTTCAGCCTAAAAAAAGCATAATTAGTCAAAGACAGCTAGGAACAGATATGCCTGATTTTGCTAGCGGCTTAAGACATGTTTTAAGACAAGATCCTAATGTTATTATGGTGGGCGAAATGAGGGATTTGGAAACTATTTCTACCGCTATTACTTTAGCTGAAACCGGACATTTGGTTTTAGCAACGCTTCATACTTGTAACGCTTCACAAACAATTGATCGTATTATTGATATTTTTCCTCCACATCAACAAAATCAAATTAAATCTCAATTATCTTTAATATTATCAGCTGTTATTTCGCAGGTGCTTGTTCCGGGAGTAAACGGGGGTCGAGTAGCGGTTAGAGAACTTTTGTTGAATAACTCAGCTATTTCTAATTTGATTAGAGAGCAAAAAATATCTCAAATAAAAAGCATTATAGAAACTCATTCTAGCGAGGGGATGATTAGTTTTGAAAGAAGTATAAAAGACTTAACTAATAGAGGGCTGATTAGTATGGAGGTGGCCGAAGGCTTATTAACTAATAAGTTATTTGCTGACTAGATTTTTTAGTTTTATATTCTATTTTTCCTTTTTCAATTTTTATAGTTATTGTTCCATTTAAATCGGTTCTAAAAATTAGAGAGCCGATTTTTTGTAATTTTTTTAAAGTTTTTAAATGAGGGTGGCTAAATTTATTTTTTTCTCCGACCATAATAATTGATATTTTTGGTTTAATTTTTTCTAGAAATTCTTGATGACTGGAGCTGATTGAACCGTGATGTCCGATCTTCAAAATATCACTTTCTAGATTGTAGTTTTTTTCTAATATTTTTTTCTCAACAATTTCTTCAGCGTCACCCATAAACAAGGAGATGCTATCGTTGCATTTTAGCTGATTTATTATTGAAGAATTATTTAGGTTTTCGATTGTTTTTTTGTTAAGACTTTCTTGAGGATAGAGAAAATTTAATTCACATTTTTCACTTAATATTATTTTTTGTTTTTCTTGAGGAATTAGTAGGTCTATTTCTTTGTTTTTAAATTGTTGAAGTATTTCTTGATAGAGAGGGGATTCACTCTCTATCCCAGTAAATATTATTCTCTCTATTTTATATTTTTCTAGCAGTAATGGGATTCCAGCGATGTGGTCATCGTGAGGATGGCTGATTATTAGTAGGTTTATTTTTTTGTCCCACCAAGGAATATTTTTGCTTAGTTCTTTTAGCCCAGCTTGGCTACCTAAATCAATTATAATATTTTGTTTTTCTGGTGTTTTAATTAATATAGAGTCTGCTTGTCCAGATTCTAAAAAGTAAATTTTTAAATTATTTTCTTTATTTTTTATTAGTTGATTCAAAAAATAGAGAGTATTAATTGATAATAATAAAAAAATAACAAAAGATTTTTTGATTTTTTTTCTTAGCATTTCAAAATAATAGCAAAATTTACTTAAAATAATCTTAAAAGAAATATATTTTTATTTTGACTTTTGTCTTGTTTGATATATACTTAATATAAGTGAAGTAAATCACCCTCAAAACCTTTATGGGCATCAAAATCGGATTTAAGATGCAAAAATAGAATCCGGTTTAGAACAATTTGTGAGATTATTTTAGTGGGCTTTTAACGGCTTGAGATCATTTCATTATATAGAAAATTTTTTATAATCATTTTGTTGATTGTAGGAAATATTGAGGGTGATTTTTTCGCTTTTTATTCCATAATAAATGTTTAAAAAAATAACATCTTTAGATAACATTAGACAGGCTTACAATGAAGTTTTTGAACTTTTTTATTTAGAAGGTAAGGCTAATAGATATAAAGGTTTGGACGGTTTAAACTTAAATTCTTTTAATTTATCAGCTTTTGATTTAATAAAACAGATTAGAAATGAAATGATTAATTTTGTTGAAATTGATCCGGCTTTAAATATCTATATTCCTAAAAAACACAAACCTGAGAAAGATAGGGAAATTTTTATATATAATATTAAGGAAAGAATTAAGGCCCAGGCTATTTATAGATGTTTGTTTGAAGTTTTTGATGCTAGATTTTCTGATCGATTATTTTCTTACCGTCCTGGAAAATCTCCCTATCGAGCAGCTCAACTTGTCTGTCGTAGATATCGAAAATCTTTTAAAGACAATTACGTTTTTACTGCCGACCTAAGTAATTTTTCAGGTGAGATTGATAGAGCTTTAATGATAAAGAAGCTTTCTAGCTTTATAGAGGATAAGTCAGTTTTAAAATTATTAGAACTTTTTATCAATGCTCGTTTTTATTTTCGGGGTGGTTTTTTAAAGCCTCAGAGAGGCTTGGTTATTGGTTGTCCGGTTTTTGGTCTTTTAACAAATTTTTATTTAAGTGAAATTGATTTTAAATATTCTGCCAGATCTAAATTTTATTTACGATTAGGAGATGATTTGATTATGATTGATCCTGATTTACAAAAAATAGAAAAAAATAAAAAAGAATTTTTAGAGGATGTTTCTGGTTTAAAATTAAAGATAAATTTAGATAAAATCTTTTTAGGAAAGGCTAGTGATCATTTTTCTTATTTGGGTTATGACTTTTCAAATGGTTTAATTTCTTTACCCGATGATTTTGTTAAAAGATTTAAACATAATCTTAACTCTCTTTTGGTTAATAGAAACAATCATAAAGATTATAAGATTAAAATTATTAAAAGATTAATGAAGAATCCTCAAAAAAATTTTAATAATATTTTTAAGGAGATAGCCAGAATTAAATCTCAAATAAATGATGTTGAGCAAATAAAAGCTTTGTCCGAATATTTTTTTCGAGCTTTGACTGAATTTTTGTTTAATAAATATAATTCTCGTAATAGGAGGTTGCTTGTTTCTGAATTGTCTAAAAATAAAATATCAATTACTTCGCTATATAAAGCTTATTCAAAGTTCCATTATGAAAGAGGATAAAAATATTAGAGAATTAAAGCGTCTTAGGTTCGGAATTTCTTCTTTGGGCCTTTCGAGGGATAATAGTTTGTATTTTTCTTTTTTTAAGAATTTTTATTTAAAGAATAAGTTTTTGTTTTTTTTGACATTAATTTTAATTTTGTCTCAAACCTTGTTAGAATTAATATTACTCTTGATTAGTCGTGATAAGTTTGATTTGTCTTATTCTGGCAAAAATGTCTTAATTTTATTTATTCTAGCTTCTTTGCTTTTTGTGTTTTTTTCTTATTT
The DNA here is from genome assembly GCA_964572055.1 of uncultured Gammaproteobacteria bacterium. Lineage (GTDB taxonomy): Bacteria > Patescibacteriota > Patescibacteriia > Patescibacteriales > UBA12465. The sequence goes on along the minus strand of CAZNDY010000025.1, from coordinate 3,675 downwards.
TTCTTTAAAAAAAGAAAAGACATTATCAGTTTATCTTACCAATGAAGTTCGAAGAAGAATTGTTTCTTTTTATTTGAACAGAAGAGAAGAGGAAATAAACAGCGAAGGACAGGCTAGTTTAATGGCCAAAATTTCTTATCATTTACCACTATTATCCTCTTTTGTAACTAGGGTCTTTTTTGCTATTGTGCGTTGGCTTTTTTATTTTATTTGTTTTGTTTATATTGTTTACTTAATAAATTTTAATATTTTGTGGCCATCGCTTATTTTTATCTTGATTTCGATTTTAATTATTTTTTTATCTTACTTTATTTCGAGGTATTATATTTCTAAAGAGGTTACTTTTTATTCTCAGATATTAAGGCATGTTAGCTTTAATTTTTCAGATAAATCATTTGTTAAGAGATTTTTTCAAGATAAATATTTTTTTAATAAATTTGATCGCTTGGTTGATTTTGATACTTATTTTAGAATTCGCAGAGATTTATGGTTTCGTTTGGCCGGTAAATTAATTTTTTTGCTCATAATAATTGTTTATTTTTTTATAAACTTTCAAAAGGCTAGTATTGGTAATTATTTTGAAAATCATAATTTTAATTATTTATTTTTAATATTTTTAATTGTTTATATATCTCGTGCTTTGTACGAAGCATCTTCTGTTGGTCTTTATATTTATCCAGCTTGGTTAGGAATAATTTTGTCTGTTTTGCCTAAAAGATTGGTTCTTCCTCGATCAACTTTATTAATTAAGAAAAAAATAAGCTTTAGTAATCTAAAGACTAAATTATTTATTGATAGCGCCTATTATCGTCGTTTGTTTTTTTCTTTTGAGAGGGGTAGTCGTTATTTGTTCGTTGGTGATAATTTTTCTGGAAAGAGTTCCTTGGCTATGACAATTTCTGGACTAAAAACTGTTAATCCTTTAAGTTGGAAAATAAAAATTGATGATGAAAGAAAAATAAGTTACTCTATCTGGTCAAGATCACGTCCTCGTCCTTATTTTTTTGACCCTTTATTTAAATCTTCTAGAACATTAATTGAATTTATAGCGGGCAAAGATAAAGAAACTATAGCTATAAATGAAATAGAAAAAAATATTAAAACAATTCAATCTTTTGATTTAATAGTTAAAAATATTGGAAATGATTCTAACTATAATACAAATTTAGAGCTTATAATGAATAATTTTATTAAGTCTTTTGCAGTTCAGTGCGCTCATTGTCTAGTAAATAAACCAGATTTGGTAGTTGTTGATAATTTATGGTTAGATTTGAATTATGATGAAATAAATAAAATGTTGAATTTGCTTAGTCGAGAATTAAATAATTCGATTATAATTGTTTTTTCAAAGAGAGATAATGAAATTTTAAAATATTATAAAAAATATGAAATCAACAAAAAAGAAATTAAAGAAAAGATATAATTTAATTTTAATTATAGCATGCTCGCTATTTCTTTTGTTTATAGTTTTTTTGCTTTTTTATTTTTCTAGAAGAACTAATACTTTGAATGTCAACAATATAATTGTAGAACCTAGGGAGAAAATAGTTGTTAATTATGATTTTGAGTCAGAGGTTTTTTTTAATGATAAATTAGGCGAAAATATTTTTTCACAGGAGATAATTAAATCGATTGATGAGGCTCAAGAGAGTGTTGAGGTTGCTGTTTATTCGATGAATCATCCTGAAATTAAGGAAGCTTTAATAAGGGCTATTGATAGAGGTGTTAGAATTGATGTTTTGCTTTGTGAAAAAGGTAAGCCAACTCATGATAATTTTTTTGCTGATATTGATCAATATATAAATAGAAAGGATATAAAATTTTCTTCTTCGTCCTTGTCTTTGGTTTCAGAGTCTTATTTGATGCATCATAAATTTATGATTATTGATCGTAATTTAGATAAGAGGGTTTTATTTTTTGGCTCTTATAATTTTACATATTTACAAGAAAAATATGACCCTAGTTTTGTGTTGAAAACTTATGACCCTTCTTTTGTTAAAATTTTTGGAGAAGAGTTTGATAGAATTAATTTTGGCTTACACGGAAAAGAAAAGAAGCTTCAGAATATAAATCCTTTTGCGGCTAGAATAGAATATACTAATGGTTTTGTGGAAATTTGGTTTTCTCCTGGGACCAAAAGTGTTAATTTAAAATCAAGAATGTCAGAGTTGATTAAGTCAACAAAAGAAAGAATTAGAATGATGATTTGGTTGTGGACAGATAAATCTTTGGCTAAAGATATTTTAAATCTTGATTCAGAAATAAAAATAAGTATTATTACTGATGAAATAAATATTAATCATGAAAATTCAATTTTTAAAGATTTGTTGAAGTTGGGGGTTGAGGATAATATAGAAATTATCACCGACGAGAAAAGACAGTTTGAAATTCAAGAATTAAGAGATGATATTTTAAATTCTTTTCTGCATCACCATGCTTTAATAATTGATGATAAAATTTTAATTACTGGAACTAGTAATTGGAGTACCTCTGGATTTTTTAATAATGATGAATCAATGATTGTCTCCGATGTTTATCCTTTGGTGGAGTCATTTATTGATTCTTTTAAAACTAATTATTTAATAAATAAATAATTAGTTTTAAAAAAACAGTTATTTAAGCCTTATTTATCAAGGGGTTGACATCTTTTAAAAAATAATATATAATGAACTCACTGTTTTAAAAAAACAAGTTCGAATATGTCTAATTCATTTTTAATTAAAAATAATTTTTAGTCGCGGTTCCAACTTGGATTTTTTGGGAACCGCTTTTGAGGCGGTTTTTTCTTTGTCAAAATAATAGATTTCAGAAATTTGAAAATTAATAAATTTAATTTTAAAGTTTCTGGCATTTATTGCCAAGAACATTAATAACAAAATGACAACTTATTATTTCTTATGCAATTTCAAATAATAAGTTTTATTTCGAAGAAAATATTAGAAAAAAATATAGAAGATAATATATAAGAAGATATATATAGAGATACATTTTTAATTTTTTAAAATTAGAAATGTGGGAAAATCTCATTAAGGGTATATGGTGAATGCCTTGACATAAAAAGACGATGAAGGACGTAGCAGCCTGCGATAAGCTTCGGGGAGGTGGCAAGCAACCTTTGAGCCGAAGATTTCCGAATGGGGAAACCTACTCTATTGAAGATAGAGTGCCCTGCATTAGCAGGGGGATAACCCGGTGAACTGAAACATCTTAGTAGCCGGAGGAAAAGAGAAAAATATTTATTCCCTTAGTAGTGGCGAGCGAAAAGGGAGGAGCCTAAACTTTGTAAACTGGGCAATTATTAATTTTACTTTTGTGAAAGAGATATTGTTGAAGGAGTCAAGTCCATATGTTTACAGGGTGTTGCAAGACGATTGTTATCATTTCTTGAATAAAATGGACTAAAGTCATAAATAATATTTTTAACTGAATGAACTGGAAAGTTCAACTAAAGAGGGTGATAGTCCCGTAAGTGAAAAAAATATTACTTTAGCATGATCGTTCTTAAGTAGTGCGGGCCTCGTGAAATCCCGTATGAATCTGGGTTGACTATGACCCAAGGCTAAATACTTTTTATGATCGATAGTGAACAAGTACCGTGAGGGAAAGGTGAAAAGCATCCCGGTGAGGGAGGTGAAATAGTACCTGAAACCATATACTTACAAGGAGTCGGAGCCT